>JAAYDK010000138.1 GCA_012729295.1 Spirochaetales bacterium
ATTCAGCACGAAATCGTAGTGATTCCGAAATCTATTCACGAACAAAGAATTATCGAAAATTCTTTAGTATTTGATTTCGCTCTTACTCAGGAGGAAATGGCGCAGATCAATGCGCTAAATCAAAACCAGCGCTTCGGATCCGATCCGGATAACTTTAATTTCTAATTAGCTTGGTCGGTTGATTAATTTTACGAACAAGGCTTTAAGCTTCGCAGCTACTTCAGCATTATCAACGCTTTGAAGATCGCGCAACGCCCGATTGCGGTACATATCGCTTACGGCAGTTGCCCGTTCGATTCCCCCGAGCTGTATCACATACGATACTGCCTTGGCTGTATCCTTATTATTCAAGTGAGACCCTCGGTCTGTTAAAAGCGCAGCAAGAGGTCTTTTTGGTCCTCGCCTGCGTTCTTCTTCGAGGGCAAAGATGAGCGGCAGCGTTGGAATGCCGCACTGTAGGTCTCTTCCTGTTTGTTTTCCCAGGTCTTGTTCGTTTCCCACGTAGTCGAGGATATCATCCTGAACTTGAAAAGACATACCGAAGGCATACCCGAAGCGGTGCATCAGGTACTGTTGGTGTTCAGAGGCATCGGCGGTCGCGGCACCAGAATAGCAGCAAAGAGCAAAGAGCGCTGCCGTTTTTCCGGCGATGCGGCGGATATAGGTGCTTTTAGAGATGAAAAAATCATTTTGTGCAGCATCCTGGTCCAATTCACTTTCGCACAATCTGCTGAATGCATTGGCCACTGCAGAAGCCTTCACGCCGTTATCCTCGTTTGAACCAATCATCGAAATTGCTTTCGATAGCAGATAATCCCCAGCCAACACCGCCTGTTTTGCCCCGACTTTTGCATAAAGCGTAGCCACACCTCTGCGGGTGAGGGCCATGTCGAGAATATCATCATGTATGAGGGATGCGATATGAATCATCTCGAGAATACTCGCGATTTTTAGAACCTGTTCCTTACGGGGATTCGTACCTAATCGCGAAGATAGCAGAACCAAGGCGGGACGAAGCATTTTCCCGCCTGAATTGACTTGAGTCTGTAATAATTTCCGGATGAAGCCGTGAGAGTTGTCGACAACTTCCTGCATGCGTTCTCTTACTGTGGCAAGATCGTTTGCAAGTTCTATGTCGTCTTTCCAAAAACCTTCCATACGTTATTTCGAAGCACCCTTTCTACGGGCGTTTCGCTTCTCTTTCTGTTTTTTTGTGAACTCGGGTTCGTCGAGATAGAGATAGGTCTTTTTAGCCAGAAGCGTTTTGTTCCACGTCTTCTTAATCCAAGGCATCACCCAGTAGTCGAGCCCGAATGCCCTGCCGGCTCCCCCGATCATAATTATCGAAACGGCCATAAACCAGAGTATTTCCTTTCCTGCCATAGCACCGATAAGGAACATAAGCGACAATCCGAGCGAGATAACAGCAGCAGGCGCGGTAAACAATCCACCGACCAAACATAATCCGATACCGACTTCTGCCAGTACGATGACGATTTGGAAGAAGTAGGGGGCTGCTGCGACGAATGTTTCATTCATCCAGGTAAAGATTCCCAATGGTTCGGAAAGCAGCGGCGGAGCAAATTGCTGGACCACGGCTTCACCGGTTTCGGCCACGGCCTGAGAAGCAGAAGCCACCGTCTCTACGACAGGGCCGACGTATGAAGCAGAGGCGACCGATACCGATCCAACGGCATCTGCAGCTGCAGGAGCAACCGTAGTGGTAGCCGCTACGGCGCTGCTAGCAGCTGCGACAGCATCGGTTCCCGCGGCCGAACCCCAGTAGACTTTGCTGCCGGTCGTGTCGGTAAGCCATCCCTCGACTATTTTATTAATACCCTCGATCAGCCACATGACGCCGAGGAACATTCGTAAAAAAGTGGTCCAATAGGAAGGCACCTTGAATTTCGCCAGGCCGCCGATCAGCGATCTGCGATCTTCGATTTCGAGAATTTCGTGCTTAAAGTATCTCCAGACACCGTTAACACCACATACACCGAACTGGTAGTACATGTTGATCATATGTTTGATGGCCTGGGCGAAGAATCCCGATAATGCAATTCCCATGTTATAGGAGACCGCGTATCTTCCGCCAAGAGAAACCATATACCCGTGGAATTTCGATTTGAACGGAGCAACGGCTTTAGTTTTCAAGCCAAATTCCTTCCGAATCGAATTGATGATGCCTTCGGCAGCTTTTGCACCAGTCTGTTCGGCAGCTTCTACAATTTGGGGAAGCGGCTTACCGTCTTCCATGAACCAGATTCCGTCGCCAGCAAGATACACGTTGTCGTAATCGGGAGACTGCATGAACTCGTTGACTCGCTTTCGACCGACTTTGCCGTCGGTAAGCGGAAGAGCCGAACAGAACTGTGTTCCCCTGATTCCGCACGTCCATACGAGCGTCTTCGTCTTGATGACGGTTCCGTCCTTGATGGTAAATCCTTCCGAGTCAGCGTTGACGATCAGTGAATTCAGGCGGATTTCCACACCTTGCTTCTTCAGATAGTCCTCGGCTTTTTTACGCGGTCCTTCGGGCAGCATGTTGAGAATACTTCCCAAAGCCTCGACATTGATTAACTTGACCTCGTTATAATCCAGACCGTGTTCCTTACAGAGCGTCGGTAACCATTCGGTGAGTTCGCCCACAAGTTCAACCCCCGTAAACCCGCCGCCTGCGACAACAAACGTAAGTAGTTGAGCGCGCTTTACAGGATCGAATTCCCGTGCTGCTTCTTTTACGATTGCCTTGATATGATAGCGGATTCTGATTGCATCTTCGATGCTCCAGAGGAAAAAGGCATGCTCTTTAACTCCAGGGATATTGAAGTCGGTTGCTTCTGCTCCGGTGCTGATAAGCAATTGATCGTACGGATACTGACCTACTTTTCCGGTCAGCACCTGCGTTTCAAAATCGATTGACGTAATATCATCTTTAATGACAGTAACCATCTTTCCGGAAAATATGCGGTCGAACGATATTTTTACCGAATCTTCATCGACCCTGTTTCCCGCGACCTCGTGTAATTCGGTCATTAGAATGTGTTCTCGGTGTCGATCGATTAAGGTAATCTCAACTTTATCCTGCATTCTTTTGAAAGCCTTATGCAGTTTTTTCGCGGCATGGACTCCTGCGTAGCCTCCACCTAGGATTACGACACGTTTTTTTTCCATACTGTTTTCACTCCTTGCTCCGCGCCCCGGCTAGGTAGCGGGTTTGTCCGTCGTTTCGATACGCATACGCCGACAGGTTGCAATACTTCGGATATAATCGCATAATATGACAGTCAATACACAGATATATCATGAAACTTAATACTATTTCAATTCGAATTGTTTTCATTACGGGAATTTTCATCTTTTTGTTCACCCTAGGGTGTTCTAAAACGTACGAATCCTCAGTAGAAGCTCCGGTAGTTCAAACGGAGATTCTGCTCGGAACCGTATGTAAGATAACGATTTACGATCATGCTTCCGATGCAGCCTTTAAAGCGGCATTCCAACGCTTGAAGGAAATCGAGGATTCGATGAGCCTTCATAGCGAAACGAGCGAGATTGCTAAGATAAACAAGCACGCTGGAAAACAACCGGTTACGGTATCGAAAGATACCTTTACCGTTATTCAGGAAGCCTTGAGAATCGCGAAGCTCAGCAGCGGTGCGTTCGATCCTACGATCGGGCCGTTGGTGAAAGCGTGGGATATCGGAGGAGACAATCCTCGCAAACCTTCCAAGGACGAAATTGATTCCCTGCTAGGTCTTATCGACTGGAGCGCTGTCATACTGGATGAAAAAGCCTCGAGCGTCTTTCTGCCTGAAGAACACATGATGCTCGATCTCGGCGGAATAGCAAAAGGCTATGCTGCCGACGAAGTCGCAAAGATCTTGCGCGAACACAAAGTAGAGAAAGCAATCATCAACCTCGGCGGGAACGTTCTTACGATGGGCAGGAAAGCCGACGGTTCGCTATGGAGAATCGCCATTCAGAATCCCGAAGGGGAACGCGGCGGTTACGTCATCATTACACAATTGGATGCGATTTCGCTGGTTACCAGCGGACCGTACGAACGCTACCTCGATATCGACGGTGTTCGCTATCATCATATTCTTGATACTGAAACAGGCTATCCGGTCGAATCGCACATCACAAGCGCCAGTATCCTGATGCCCTCGAGCTTTACCGCAGATGCGCTCTCTACTGCTGTTTATTCACTCGGTTTAAAAGAGGGTTTGTCACTCGTTGAATCAATGGACGGGGTCGAGGCCATTTTTCTGACGGACGACTATCGGGTAATCGTTTCGAAGGGAATCGAAGAGGGCTTGATTCCGATTGAAATAACCGACGCGGCCTATCAGTATAAATAGACGGCAAGAGTATCAGCCAGGGCACTCGATCCGAGGATAAACAAGATCCAAAAGAGTGCGCAATGAATGATGTTGCACCTTAGTTCTTTTAGAATTATTGGACCAGTGTCGACAGATTCATCGTGATTTTCCATTAAGATATTTTCTGATTCAAACGAGAGTAACAGCGTATCTATCGCTTGTATAGGTTTTCGCTTGTCCATCGAGGCCCATCGTTCGGCGATTTGGTCTACATACATAAACTGCATCGACAACAGCCTGCCCAATGCCCCGGGAAACTTGGGTTTTGCCGAAACCATATATTGCGACAGATATAATAATCCGATGAGCGTAAGAGCCTTGCGAATGCCTACGAGTAAGGCTCCCGCAGTTACCGGGAGCGAACCAATGTCGAACAGATGAAGCCCGTTCGGCTGAAATACATTGACAAGCGTTACGGTGATTAAAAGCAACACGTTTGGCAATAGTCTAAATCTTCGCTTGAAGTATACGGCGAGGCTAACAGCGTAGCAGACCTGTACGAACTGGAAAAGAACCGATGTCTGCAGCAGTACTGCCGGAAGCATTACTAATCCTGCAACTAGGCGGATATCGGCACGTTTGACGTTCATGACGCCACCTTAGACTTGTACCATACCGAACGATTGACGAACTGCTGGGCAAACAGACCTAATAGAACTGCAGTGACGAATCCGACCGTGAGAAACGGCGGAGCAATCAGCCACATGCCCGGTCCGAACAGAATATACCTAGATAGAGCCAGCTGGACGACATTGCTGGCCATTGCACCGGCTATTCCGATTCCCACCATACCGACCCATCGTTTTCCTATTCTATAGAGGAAATACATAGTACATGCACTAGCGGTAGTGGAACCTAATGAAAAAAGAGCAACATAGGAAAATATGGTACCGGTCACCAGCCCTTGTCCCAGAAATTTAAGCAGAGCGAGCAAAGCGTATTCTTTTGGAGCTAATATCCCTAACGCAATCATCAGCGGTAAATTAGCCAGCCCGATTCTCATAAATGGTACCGGTTTCGGAATCAGATATTCTATGGTAGACAAAAAGAGAGTAAATGCAGCGAGTAGTGCAACGAGATCGATTCTGATCGGATGATGTTTGTTAGAATGCTGTGTCATCAATCCCTCCAGGCGTCGGTGTTCGATCTCCTTCGATTAAAACGAAGACATTGTTTGGTAGACAGATAATCCATTCGCCGACAGAATCTTTCCACCCTGCAGCAACACATACTTTGTTCGAACAGTCCGAATGCGAGACATGTACCCGTGAGTCGATGATTTCGATTACGGTAGATCCGACCGGTCCGGAAATACTCACAGTTCTATCATGCACGATGTCATAGATCCACTCGTTTGCACCGGATTTTATGTGAACGGTCGGGTTTCCGGATAGATTTCCGTATGAAAGGAAGCTAAGCGAAACAAGTACGGCAGAGAGTATTGCAATGACGAAATCTCCGATTTTCAAAACCTTCATTGACGCCAATCGTATCAGTTCTGCTATAACTTGTCAAAAACTAATGCAGGCGGACCGGCTATACTACTTGCACAATGAAACTATAGATTATATATTAGTGATTGTTTATTAATATATTAGAAATTTTTATTGATTTAGGAGAGGAAAATGAAAAAGCATGTTCGGATCATAATCGGAATTGCTCTGATAGCTGCAATCGTACTAGCAGCAAGTTGTTCCAAAAAGGCTCCCGAGGTTCAGACGGCCGCACCAGCAGTTGTGCAGGCTGCAGCACCTGCTACCCAGCAGGCTCCTGTAGTTCAACAGGCTGCAACACCGGCAGTTGTGCAGACGCAAACGTATGCCGACGGTATCTATTATGCAGCAGATGACGCGTTTGGCAGTTCCGGTTGGAAAGAAGTTGTAACGCTCGAAGTCAAAGGCGGCAAAATCGTTTCGGTTGACTGGAATGCGGTACATCTAAACGGCGGTGCCGATAAGAAAACCTACGACAAGGCCGGCAAGTATAAGATAGTGGCTTTTGGAAAAGCCCAGGCTGAATGGTACCAGCAGGCTGAAAAGGCAGAAGCATATTTGCTCGCGACCCAAGATCCGAAAAAAATTACCTATAAAGACGATCAAGGCCATACCGATGATATCGCAGGAGTTTCGATTCACGTAAATGCTTTGTTTGACTTAGCCGCAGAAGCTCTGGCTGCAGGCCCCGTGGGGCGCGGTCCTTACCAAGACGGTGCGTATGTGGCAGTCGATGGCGAGTATTCAAGTTCCGGATGGAAAGAATACGTGGCATTAACCGTTGTCAACGGTCGGATTGCATCGGTGAATTGGAGTGCAATAAACAAGACCGGAGATGACAAAAAAGTATATGATAAGGCTGGTAAGTACAACATGGTGGCTTATGGAAAAGCCCAGGCCGAATGGTACCAGCAGGCTGAGAAGGCAGAAGCATATTTGCTCGCAACCCAAGATCCTAAAAAGATTACTTATAAGGACGATCAGGGCCATACCGATGATATCGCGGGAGTTTCGGTACATGTAACTGCTTTGTTCGACTTAGCCGCAGAAGCTCTGGCTGCGGGTCCGACGACACTCGGTTCTTATGCGGACGGTGGCTATTATGCTTCGGATGCTGAATTTGCCAATGGTTGGAAGGGATATGTCTCGCTGTTGGTAAACAACGGAAATCTGGTTTCCGTCTACTGGAGCGCCCTCAACGAAGCGAACGAGGATAAGAAAGTGTATGACATGGCTGGCAAGTACAACATGGTAGCCTATGGGAAAGCTCAGGCTGAATGGTATCAGCAGGCACAGAAGGCAGAAGCCTACCTTCTTGATACGCAGAGTACTTCCAAGATTACGTTTAAGGATGAAGCGGGACACACCGACGACATTGCAGGAGTATCGATTCACGTTGGCGATTTCTATGCATTGGTCGATCAGGCATTGAAAGCTGGTCCGAAGAAGTAATACATCATAGTTACACTTAAAAAAATAAACCACGCAAGAGGAGACTCAAGCGTGGTTTATTATTGTGAAGGAACTGGTAAGACAAATTATTCACCCTCTAGGACATTCTGCTTCAACGATGTTCGCAACATCAAATCGAAGCAGAAAAAATATCCTTTGTTTCTTTTCTGACATTCCTAGTCACTAAACAATGGAGTGGAAAGGTATCTGTCTCCGTCATCAGGCAATACGACGAGTATTGTCTTATCGGCAAATTCAGGACGCTTGGCGATTTCGATAGCTGCTGCTAATGCAGCTCCAGAAGAAATTCCTGCAAGAATTCCTTCAGTCTGTGCCAACGATTTGCCAATTTCGAATGCTCTGTCGTTATGGACCGGCACTACTTCGTCATACACCGAAGTGTCGAGCGTTGAAGGAATAAATCCCGCACCGATACCCTGTATCTTATGTGGTCCTGCAGTTCCTTTCGATAAGATAGGAGAATCGGCCGGTTCGACAGCGACAATATGGATTGACGGTTTTTGCTGCTTTAGGTATCTTCCAGCTCCCGAAATAGTTCCGCCTGTTCCGATACCGGCTACAAATACATCGATATTTCCGTCAGTATCCTTCCATATTTCGACTCCGGTACTTTCATAATGAGCCTTAGGATTAGCTTTATTCTCGAATTGACTCGGAATAAAGGAACCCGGATGCTCACCGGCAAGGCGTTCGGCTTCGGCCATAGCACCTTTCATTCCCTTGCTCCCATCGGTAAGAACCAATTCTGCCCCATATGCCTTTAACAAAGCCCTGCGTTCGACACTCATCGTTTCAGGCATCGTTAGTATTACTCGATATCCTCTGGCAGCACCAACGAGTGCCAATCCGATTCCGGTATTTCCGCTGGTCGGTTCGATAATTACGGAATCCTTTGTTAAGAGCCCCTTTTGTTCAGCGTCTTTGATCATCGCCAAGGCAATTCTATCCTTTACACTGCCGCCAGGATTAAAGGATTCCACTTTTGCAACGATTTTGGCATGAACTCCGTGCAAGAAAGCGAATCTGGATAGCGCAACTAACGGGGTTTTCCCCACCAGTTCTGTAATATTTGCAAATATATGTGCCATGTTTCCTCCGAGATTCCTATCGACTGGGTAGGACATGTACCTACTATACAAACGCGATTGAAGAAACGTCAATGTAAAACGATTTTACAGAAAACAGCTTGCTTGACTTGCAATAGAAAAAGGACTGTCGCAGCACGCAACAGTCCTTTTGGTGATAAAATGCGAGCTTATTCGGTTACGATTTCATGAAGCTCTACATCGAAAATCAACAGGCTATTGGGAGCGACCGTATCATTTCCAAGTTCGCCGTATCCCAAGCCGGGGTGCACGTAGAATTGATAACGGCTCCCGACGTTCATCAACGTAAGGCCTTCGATAAAACCGGGGATGAGATTTGCAACTTCAAACGTAGAAGGTTCGCCGCGGTCATATGAACTATCACCGATACTTCCGTCTAGGAATGTCAGCGTATAATCAAGCTTTACCGTATCTTCAGCGGTTGGCTTTGCGCCTTCGCCTGTTGAAATAACCTTATACTGCAGTCCGCTTTCTGTGGTGACAACGCCTTCTTCAAGAGCATTTTCGCTCAGATATGCTTCGGCTTGTGCAAGGTTATCATCGGCAACTGCATCCATCGCAGCATAATAATCGGCAATCATCTGCTCTTCATACGCTGCGAATACCTGGTCGATTTCTGCTTCTGAATAGGGGAGCGGAACTCCACTTGAAGCATCCTCAATTCCCGAGACATAACTGGCAAGATCCAGTTGAATTCCCTGCATCTGGATGTTGTACATCACAAGGTACCCATAACCATAGCTAAACTTTTCAATCAAAGAACCGGGGACGGATGGATCTTCGCTGCTGTTTGCCACCAAGTCTTCTTCGGTTATCTCTCCGTCAAGGAATTTCTGATAATCGGTTGAAGCCTGATTGATTTCTTCGACCGAGATCCGTAAATCAGCATAATTCATAAAATCTTCTGAACCCAGCGCATAGAAAGCCGGATGGATCAAAATGCCTTCGGCAACAATGCCAGATCCTAACAGATGTCCGTATACATAACTGAACTGCGTCTTTATTTCTTCAGCGGAAAGGGCTGCGGGAGTAGAAATAACTTCGGTATCTTGGACTACTTCGGCAACTTCCTGAGCATCTTGTTGGTCAACTACGACGGGTTCCTCGATCTCTACTTCTTCTAACTGTTCTTCAGCGGCCGGCTCTTCTTCCGTTACTTCAGTTGGTTCTTCGGGTATTTCAGGCTCTTGTTGAGATTCTTCAACAACCTCAGCCGGTTCGCCAGTCTGCCCATCCGCCTCAGTGACAACCTGTTGATTAGAATCCGCAGTAGCTACGGCTTCATCATCGATTGTCTGTATCTCTTTTGTTGATCCGCAAGAAACAAGGGCTAATGCCGAAATCAGCACCAGGATCAATATAAACAATTTTTTCATGAAACAAATCTCCTTCATGGATGTTCGATGGGGATTGGCTACAAAACGTCGCGAACCGAACTACAGTCATTCGGTGTACCAAGATGTCGGTACTCCCCGTGTAACGAACAGCTTATCATCTTTATGGCTTACTTGTCCAATAGTTCCTTTAGCAGGTCAGGTCGGTCCGATGTGATAAAATCAACATTCATCGCTGCAAATTTTTCAATAGCCTGTGGTTCATTAACGGTCCAAACGCCTACCTTTAATCCCTTTGCCCTAAATTCATCGTAGAGTGTCTGGCTAAGATACACCTGATTGATCCCCACATAATCGACTCCGAGCGATGCTAAATCTTCAGCGACCGCCTTTGGACCCTTTGCACCTATTTTTGTCATATATGCTTTGGAAATCAATGCTCCGGTTTTCAGTTTCGGTTCTAACTGTTTGATGGTAGTCAATGACGGAAAATCGAAAGAAATGATTATCGACGAATCGATACGGTTGAAAGTTCGGAGCATCTCGACCAGTTTCTCTTCGATGTTTTCATATCGTGTACCGTCTTGCTTTACCTTAATCTCGATTTGTAAAAGAACAGGACGGGTTGCTGTCTCTGCAAGCACCAAGACCTCTTCAAGGGTTGGAATCGACTGAAATCCGAATGTATCGGCTTGGGGATGCGTTTTTGCCGCATTCATCGTTCTCAGCACGGCAGCCTCATAATCAATAATTCCCCCCGATTCACCTGTCGTTCGTTGTAACAATGGATCGTGAGCAACCATCAGTACTCCGTCTTTGCTCAGATGGATGTCGAGTTCTAGTGCATCCGCATCTGTTTTTAATCCGTTGGCGAAAGCTGCCAAGGTATTTTCGGGCGCTAAAGCTGCGCCACCACGGTGTGCGACACGCATGATCGTTCCTGTTGGTTTCGCCTCGTATTCAGCGGGGCGTTGAGTCGAAGTGCAGCCGACAACCATGGCTGCAATGCATGCAAATACACAAAAGACGATGGCCGTGCGAACGGCCATCGTCAACATACTTACACGCGACTTACTTGAAGTTTTCATTATACTCTTTTTCCAGCTCGGCTTTGGTCTCTTCCATGACTTGCTTGGGATCAATTTGTGCAATCAACAGCTTTTCAAGCATCTGTCGGATAATCTCGGTACCCTTCGGAAGGCTGATTACGCTTGCCTGCGGCCTTACGTACTGCAGCTGATCGAGAGCGACCTTCCAATGCGGATTCTTTGCATAATATGCAACCAGATCCGGATGATTTCTTGCGGACGTGCTGTTGGGCATGTATCCGGTCTTTTCAGCCAAATACGCTTGTGATTCGGTACCGGTCATGAACTTCATGAATTCCCATGCAGCCCACTGTCTCCATTTGTCAGAACTAGGCATGGCGAGAACCGAACCGCCGACCGGTACGAGGTTTTGCTTCTGTCCGGGCAAGAATGCAGGGATTACCTGGAAATCAGCTCTGCTTACAAGGTTTCCCATGCTGCCGGTTGAACCGAATACCATAGCAACCTTCTTATTCAGGAAGTCGTTGTGGGAGTTGGACGGGATGGCTGTTTTGTCTTTAAACACCATATCCTGCCACAGTGTAGCAACCGCCACCGCAGGTTCTTCAGTCAAATGAACGCCGAAGTTTTCGTCAGATACCAATCCGCCATAAGCATACACGGCACCCTGGAAGTACCAGTGTCCGCTCGTTACCGTCGTGGTAAAGCCTGCACCTACCTGAATCTGCTCGCCAGCAGCGTTCGTTATGGTCAGCTTTTTCGAATACTCGCGGAATTCATCCCATGTCGCCGGAGCTCGTCGGGGTAGTCCTGCTGCTTCGAGCATGTCTCCGTTGACATACAAAAGCGGGGTACTGCGCAATACGGGGAGTGCATACAGGCTTCCTTGATAATATCCGTCAGCCAACAAGCCGGGGATGTAATCTTTCAAGAAATCTGCCTTTTCCTTTTTTACAAAATCATCAAGGTTTACTAATACTCCGTCTTTAGCAAAAATCTGCAAGTGGGGAGAATCTAACAATACCAAATCTGGTACTTCACCTGCCGCCAGTGCAGCCTGAAGCTTTTGAAGAATTTCAGCGTATGCTCCCTGGAACTGCGCCTCTACGATAATGTCGCTGCGGGATTCATTGAATCGTCTGACAATTTCATCTTGAGAATCTCCAGCGACTCCGGTCAGACTACGCCAGTAGACAATCTTAATCGGTCCTTCTGGTTTTTGTTCAGCCTGGGCTGCAGCCCACAACGAACCAGTCGACACCAGCATTGCAACGAGCAAAAGAATCCATATCAGGCTTCTTTTCTTCATGAAAAACCTCCTAAAAGATTTGTTCCTTCGGTCTCCTTACAGAGTACCGCTTCTTTATCTCAACCGAGCGTCAACCCTTGACCGCTCCGGCCGCGATACCTTCAATCAATTGCTTTTGAGCAATAAAATAGACAATTAATACCGGAACCAGCACGAAAATCGAGGCAGCCATCAGATGTTCCGGGCCAATCGAATATTCTGCCGAACGGACCATCGCCAGTCCTACCGGCAGCGTACGCATATGTTGTTTGGTAGTCACGATTAACGGCCATAAATAACTGTTCCATTTTGAAATGAATAAATAAAGTACGAGCGTTCCTAATACAGGTCTGGCCAGAGGGAGGGCGACATAGAACATGGTTTTCGTATGGCCGAGCCCGTCGATTTCTGCCGCATCGTACAGCGATTCGGGAACTGATAAAAAATATTGACGAAGTAAAAATGCACCAAAAACACTCGAAACGTGCGGGATTACTATTCCCTGATAGGTGTTGATCCATTTCAGCTTGGATAGGATTACATAATTCGGGATGAGTGCAATCTGGCCGGGTATCATCATAGCTGCCAGCATGACCATGAAGAAAAAATTTCGATATTTAAACTTGATGCGGGCAAATGCATAAGCTGATAACGCAGCGATAGAAACCTCAAGAATCACACCCGAAACCGCCGTTATGATACTGTTAATGTAGAATCTTCCGAACGGCGCTGTTTTCCATGCCGTTACGAAATTGTCCCAACGTATGGTTTCAGGCCACCAAATTGGTGGAAAAATTGCTACTTCCACGGGACTTTTCAACGCCGTGGTAAGCATCCAAAAGAACGGCAGTCCGATTACGAGCGTAGCCACGATGAGAATGAGGTGCGTCACTGTCCTGCCTATAAACCAGTTCGCATTTTTCCTACCGATTATTCCCCTCGACATTACCGACCTCCTAGTAATGAACCCACCGGCTCGAAAGCCGGTTCTGGACGAGGGTGATTGCCATGATTATGATGAATAGGATAAGCGCAAGTGCTGAGGCATAGCCCGTTTTAAACCACTGAAATGCATTTTGATATAGGAAGTGAACGATGACATTCGAAGAATTCAACGGCCCTCCGTCTGTCATGATGGCAACAATATCGAAGGCTTTCAAAGCTCCGATAAATCCCGTAATAGTCAAAAAGAACGTAGTAGGAGACAAAAGTGGGAATGTGATGTACCAGAAATTCTGCCAGGGAGACACACCGTCGACCAGCGCAGCATCATATATTTCCAAAGAGATATTTTTCAACCCAGCGAGAAATAATACCATATCGTATCCGATGCCGCTCCATATCAATACGATAATGACCGCGGGCAATGAGTGGGTCACGCTTTCCAGCCAATCAATCGGAGGTATCCCGAACGGCTTCATAAACACCCGGAGCAGTCCGAACGTCGGTTCGAATATCCATGACCAGACCATGGCGATCGCTACGCTTGTCGTAAACGTCGGAGAAAAAATAATCGCTCGGTAAACCGAACGACCTCTGATATGTTTATTCATCGCCAGTGCTAGACCGAGCGCGATTGCTAACTTCACCACTACGGTAAAAAACGCAAGGATCAGTGTGTTTTTCGTAACCTGCCAGAATACTGGATCGGTAAACATCGTGTGGTAATTCTGAAAACCGATAAAAGTCTTCTTTGGGGCAATCATGTTCCATTTGAAAAAGCTGAGGAACAGACTGTACACAATCGGCCAAAACACAAAGATGCCCAGCAGGATGAAATTGGGTGCAGTGAAGCCTATGAAAGCCCACATATCCCTTTTTGCTCTCGGGGACATTAGTCTGCGTTCTCCGAGCGACAAACGTTTCACAGAATCCAATTGCCGTTTTGACACTCAAGGACCTCCTGAAGGATGTCTGCACGGTAGTTTTTGATGCAACAAACCACAACAAATTATACTTGATATTGCACTAAAAGCAAAATGAAAATAGCAACGGAATTGTAAAACGACAAGATATATGTATGTTTAAATGTTATATATTTCTCTTAGAACAAATTGCTTACTACCGGTTTTAGTGCAAGCGGTACGAATGGCATGACGAGGGCTCTAATTTCACGTTTCATCAGCACCATCACCGTATTAATAAAGCCGAGAATTCCTTTTTGTTTTACCGGTTCTACAGCTTTCTGGTCGGTTGTCCCGGCATATGTAGAGCGCAATTCGTCGGTAGCCTGGAAGCGATTGAAATCCCAGTCCCGTAACGAGACCGTTTGCTCGATACGGTTTTCGATCTTATCATCCAGATTGGTAAAAAAATCAATTCCGGTTATTTTCTCAACTTCGTCTACGCTCACTGCAAATGATGATAGTTCCTTATTAGACCCTTCATTCGGGAGAATAAAGCCGATTGCTACAGGATGATTTTCAGAAGCATCCAGAATGACCTTGTAATAATGTTTTGGAATCGATACCCCTGATGAACCGATTTTTTTATATGGACCGTCGGAAAGGACGGGACCGGTTGCTACATACACAGTACCTTTGGTAAACGCAAAATTTCTCACCACCGCTTCAAGCGAACTCCAGATTCCTCGATTGAACGAAGGGTCCTGAGGACTCATATTGCTTAGGTAAAAAGATTCCGACATCGCTTGTTCGGACCAAGATAAATCAGCTGCGGGAATCAAATGTCCTCTATCGTAGCCTGAACCTCGATAATCTTCCAATGTTGCCGAGCCTGTTTTGATTTTCGGATCGACACGGAAGTCATCGGCTCGCTCATGCGTTCCGAGGACCTCGCTTCGCGTGAGGTCATAGGCAACCCAGAGCGCTTGTTCATGCTCTTCGTCGTACACTAAGGAATAACCGGTGTGCATGATGATCGTCTCATTGTCACGTAGTGCAGGTAGCTCGAGACTCTGCCCGACTATCACTGGAGACGAAGTCTGTACGGTTGACGAGGGAGTAAAAATCCAGAGAATGATGTAGCAAACCAGTAGAACTGCTGCAAGAATTGCTATCCGTTTCAGACGCTTGTTTCTCTTCTTTTGTTTTTTCTGTTCAGATGATGAACTTACTTTCGATTGCGTTTGTTTTGATGTTTTACGTTTTGCCGCCACTAGTATCCCCTAAAGCAGAATTATTATGCATTGGTCGCTGTATAGGCAAACCTATTTGTTTCCAACGGGTTACAAACTGGATGTACGATACCAGAGAGTGAGACGGCAAGGGTAGTGGTTTGAATTTTTATCGAATCGTCAAGCGCTCTTTACCGATGAGGAAACAAAGAGTATATTTTATATGTAAAGATAAGGAGAAAGCGATGGATGAACGAATGAAAGGACCCGATGAGAAGTATTGTTCGGCATGTGGTTCTATTATCAGCGTGCAAGCTGAAATCTGTCCTAAGTGTGGAGTGCGTGTTGCTCCGGCTCCCAGCACCGACTTTATTTCCCAGCATCGGACATGGCTTGTTGCATTATTACTGTGCATCTTTTTAGGACCACTCGGCTTGCATCGGTTCTATGTGGGAAAGATCGGTACCGGAGTGCTCATGCTGCTGACACTAGGCGGTTTCGGCATCTGGGTAATCGTTGATCTGATTCTCATCGTCACTGGAAATTTTACTGATCGAGACGGATATCGGATTTATTGATTTGCGAACATTGTCTTGTGCGTATCCACGCGATTATCATAATTCCCGCAATTCCGATGGTAAGCAGATTTTGTAGCAACCCGGGTCTGTCTTGCATGAATAGCGGAAGCGTCTCTAGTGTAGATCCTCGGTAATTCACTACGATTGCCAGAAATAGGTTGTTTGCAAGATGAGCGCCGATAGCAGCCTCAGAACCATCAGAAGCAATCGTCATCTCCATAAAAATCATACCTACCAGAGCGTAGTATGCTAATGTCCACAGCGGTTGTTGTGAAGAGACGACTTCGTTATTGGCCAGATGGGCAAGTGTGAACACGATTGCAGAGAGTACTAGCGCTGCTACATGACGTTTGCCGGCAGCTCGCCAAATGAAGGTCCTAAATAGTAATTCTTCTGCAATACACTGGACAGAGGTGAATATTACAACGACTGCAAGCATAACTGTGCGATCGGTGATAGTTCCTGCTTCGTATAACTGAATCCCGTTCTTTCCCAATAACGTAGCTATAATGGTAATTATTCCGATTGCACCTGACCAGATGAGTGCCGAAGTGAACATCAGCGACCATCGGATTGATTTCGATTCAGTTATGAATGCCGTAAGGGATGTCTTGGCAACCAATCGCAAGAACATAAGTAGCACGATGAGTAAAACGATGAAATTGACATGTAATGTCAGGTATGCCTTGAGGATTTCGCTAATTTTTACAAGCTGCACGAGCCGATCGGTTTGAAATGTCACGAAACCGCCGGCGAACGTCCATATCAATTCGATGATGATGAAGGATGCTGCCCAGACCGGGACAGACAACCGTACGGGAAAAGCCGGAGAAAACTCTAAAGAATCAACATCGTGTTCTTTTACGGACATGGTGGCAGTATAGCATCATTGATGGTACACTACCAACATGAATGCCCCGCCTGAACCTTCGTTACGCGAACGCATACATGCATTTTTGGATGATGTCGACACAATACTGGTGTTTCCGACTGAAACGACTGCGCGCTATTGGATTGCCGATTATGCCTATTGCAGTCCCCGGCACGCATTATTTTTGAACCGTATACTCTCTTGGGATACCTTTCGCGGTCAGTTTCTCCCAAAGAAAACACAGAAGCCTGCCAACAGTACCATCAGACATCTCTTTGCTGCATTATTTCTCGAATCGGAAAAGAGCAAATCGCTACGTTGGTTCGCCAATCTATCTGCGGATGATTCTAATACACGGTTTCTACCCTCAATTGTTGCAGCTCTACCACAGCTAGTTCTTTTCTCGAATTTGCAACATCATGAGCGCAGTACGTATGAGGCGCTTCCAGCGGCACTGCGTCATGATATCGAGCTCCTCGACGAGTCATACCGGATGTTTCTATCAGAACGAGAATTATATGAACCACTGTTCGAACAACCCTCTATCGAGCAATTCCGGCATCGCGAGAAGGTTCGGTACCTCGTCTGTTTTCCACAATTAATCGATAATTTTACCCAATTTTATCAAGATATCGGATCTCCTGCATGGATTACGACCACTTTGGAAGAATACGGCACTAAACCGGTTACGGTCATTCAATATCCTAATGCATTGATGGAATTGCGCAGCGTATTGCGGCACATCCGCATACTACTAGAAAAGGGTGTTTCTTGTGATGAAATAGCTATCACCGCAGCCGATTTGTCATCTTGGCGGCCTTACCTGCAGCAAGAAGCCTCTCTACGCGAAATTCCTCTAGCATTTATTCAGGGTTTGTCGCCGTTGGACTATCCCGGCGGAGCATTATTGAGGAAATTCCGTGATGTCGTGTTGCGCAACTTTTCTCTTGATTCGATGAAGAATCTTTTGTTGGACATTGCATTTCCTTGGAAATCACTCGATATACACAGAGCATTGATAAAGCGGGCTTTTCAACTCAACATCCCTACCGGATCGACCAATGCACGTAATGTCGATATCTGGGAAAAGAAATTATCGATAAAAACCGAGGACACTGAGTTATTGGAATTTTATCGAAATCTAAAGGCAAAGCTCGTGCAATTATCTAGAAGCACGACTATCCAAGCCCTCCGGATAACGCTGAACGTAATATTAGACAGCTTACTCGAACCGGTATGGAAACAGCAGGAAAACAGTATACTCGCATTTTGTCTTGATCGGATCAATGATTTGCAAAACGCAATGGCTGCTTGCCGGATTGAATCGGTGTCGTCCTGTTTTTCACTTTATTTACAGTTGCTTCAAAAAACACTGTATGTTCCACAGGTAGACGATGCCAGAATCCCGGTATACCCGTATCGACTGGCTGCAGGGATTGCACCGACCTATCATTTCATCCTCGGATGCACTCATGATGCAACTTCAACCGTATCAGGAGTACCGAATTCGTTTCCCGAGACTTTACATGATGTGCTAGCTAAACAAAAACAAGATCTCAGCGCGATAATTCTTTCTGTTTTTTCCGTATCGGGCACGAATGTTTCGGTCTCTTATAGCCGGGTGGCTTTCGATCTTTCATCTTCATTAGCCCCTTCGTCCGTGATTGAACAAGGATCGATTCAGACTTTCAACGAACGTGATTTTAATACCCTTAGGCACAAGGATCCTCTTTACGCTGAAGAGCAGCTATGGCACGACGACGTAGGCGGATTCGATGGGAACCTGCGAGCATTCTGGCTGCAAAAACGTTGGTTCGATTCAGCCGAACGTACTGTGTTCACCGAACCGTCCGATGACTTTGCGATAAGAAAAGCACCTGAGGACGTAGTACGGCATTTCAGCAGTTCGGACAATCTGTTTCACATCTCACCAACATCGC
This sequence comes from Spirochaetales bacterium, assembly GCA_012729295.1. Lineage (GTDB taxonomy): Bacteria > Spirochaetota > Spirochaetia > Sphaerochaetales > Sphaerochaetaceae > JAAYDK01. The sequence goes on from JAAYDK010000138.1 coordinate 18,594, forward strand.
TGGATATGTATTCGACCTGTCCGGCAAAATGGTCTTATCGATATCTTTTTAATGTCGACGGCGGTGATACATACCGGCTTTTGCCGCTCGATCCGCTAAAAATCGGGAATCTCATTCACGATATCTATCAACAATTTTTCAAGCGTGCCGCAGCTTTGGGCCCGTTTCGTAAAGAACTGGCTGATACGTATGCTGATGTGATGAACGAAATATTCGAACGTGTATTCAACCGGTATAGGGTGTCCAGCGATTCGCCGGCAAATGCCGCATACGAATACTTGTATCACCAATATGTACGACAAATTCCCGCTATCATTGAAAAGGAACTGAATCAATATCCGAATAACATCGTAATCGGTCTGGAATTCCCGTTCAGACAACCCTATGCAGACCAGGGGTACCTATTGGAAGGACGTATCGATAAGATTCTGGGTCTTTCCGAATCAGAGTCGAAAGAGATTGTCGTTATCGATTACAAGAAATCCTATACACTCAGGCGCAGTCAATATGACGTGGAGTCCTCAGGCGAGGGACGATCGTATCAATTGCCGATGTACGCCAAGGTAATGGAAGCCCAGGGATACTCGGCTGTCGAAGCAGCTTATTATAATGCGCAAGAAGCAAAATTCGTTTGCATATGGAAACGAACCGAAGATCAAAGAAAAACAGAATTGCTTAAAGATCTCGATTCGAAGCTAAAGGCCATGACCGAAGGTTTAAAGTCGAGTGATTTTATCGCGTCTCCGTCGAAGAATCATTGTCGAAACTGTCCATACCGCCAGCTTTGCAGAAGGAGGTATGCATTCCGATGAATACTGTATTGGAGCAGCTATTGTTCCCCCTCGACTGTGAACAGCGAGATGCGGTGATGTGTGATCTCAATTGCGTCGTCAGTGCCGGTGCAGGATCGGGCAAGACAAAAGTACTTGCTTATCGCTTTTTGCGGTTGATTCTCGAAAAAAAGGCACATGTCGATGAAATTCTCACATTAACCTTTTCTCGTGCCGCTGCCGCTGAAATGCATGAAAGAATACACGGTATGCTAGTATCATACGCCGACGATCCTTTCGTCCGTCAGGAATTAGAGCTTTTCCCAGAAGCCAGTATCTCAACCATCGACAGTTTCTGCAGAAGAGTTGTCTCTACAGACGTGGTCCGGTACGGATATGCTTCAGATTTCGTATTGGACGATGATGCCGACAAGCTGCTGGCAAAGGAATGTGCGGTTTCCTTTATCGAAGAACATGCGAGCCATCCCGGAGTCTCGTTTTTAGCATCCCGCTGTCATCCCGGACGATTTATCGAAGAATTATGGACCGATATGGCAATCGCCTGTTTCCATCCCGGAGGATCGTTCAGCGCTGAAAATGCAACTGAATTGCTGACGGATTTTATCGAAGAACGTATCCAGACGAGCCTTGGATATGTTCTTTCGGCAATTGGTAACATTACAGCGATGCAAGGAGAAGGCAAGGCCTTTGCCGAGACTTTGGAAATTTGCAAAACAGTCTCGGCAGTCTGTGAGGCATTACGCAGCGGATCTAAAGAGTATGAAGCTACATTTACTGCTATTGAAAATATTGCGCTTAGCAAACGGGTGAGTCCGAAATGGGAAGGAGCACATGAGTATAAGGCGAATGTCGATGTTTTTCATATGAAACTCGCCCGATTACGAGTAGCGATTCGTGCGGCCAATTATCTATCGCACCTGCCGGAAATTTATGACGCTATCGAATTATTCCGTCAGCGTTATCTTGAGCGCAAGCGACAAAACGGTATTCTGACATTCTCCGATATCGCCCATATGGCAATCGACGTGCTGAAATCCAATCACGCAGTTCGAACATATTACAAGAAAACATACAAATACATCATGATCGATGAGTTTCAGGACAACAACGACCTCCAGAGACAATTGTTGTATCTTATTGCAGAACGACTCGATCAATGTTCCGATTCTATTCCACACGTATCGGCACTTGAACCGGCGAAGCTGTTTTTCGTAGGCGACGACAAACAGTCGATTTACCGATTCCGTGGTGCAGACGTATCGGTATTTAAACAACTTGCAGAATCTTTGGAATCCTGCGGCGGTCGCCATATCCGCCTCAAGCATAATTACCGAAGCGAACCCGGATTGGTCGAATTTTACAATACGCTGTTCGAACAGGTTATGAAAAACGATGGAGAACCGTTCGAGGCCGATTTTAAAGCACTCGAGTCTCGTCAGGCAACACCCTTCATCACCCCATCCGTCTCCTTTTTTATAAAACCGCTCGAACCGGATAATGACGATGAATCAGATCAGGAAGAATCGGATCAAAACGTCGAACAGCTCTCTTCGGTCGAGGCAGAAGCCTATTTGATTGCTTCGCTGATACGAGAGATGACCGAAGGAGACCGGTATCTCATCCCGAATTCCGATGGCAATGAACATCCGCGAAGACCACAGTACAGGGATATTGCAGTATTATACAGGACGAGTTCGAACCAGCTGCATTACGAGAAGGCTTTTCGAGCGGCAGCAATACCATACGAGATTACCGCAGTACAGTCATTATTTTTAGAGCCTCCCGCCAACGACCTGTATGCAATGCTCGAACTCCTGATTTTCCCTGACGATAAACTTGCCTATGTTGCGGCGCTGCGCTCACCATTCTGCCGTCTGAGTGATGGTACAATCCTAACGGTTTTAGAGCAGTATGATAAAGATTTAACACCTTTTGCCCCTCTTGAAAAGGATATTGAAAACGATTCGTATCAGAGCGCTCGTGAACTTTTCGATAGGCTTAAAAGCTCTGCTTCGCGTCTTTCAATCGCCGAGCTGGTAGGAATGCTGTGGTATGACGGCGGATACCGGTACCACTTGTTAGCCGATCCCAAACG
>JAAYDK010000014.1 GCA_012729295.1 Spirochaetales bacterium
TCACTGCAAGCAGCAGGAGTCAAAATGGTCATCCCATCTCAATTTCTGGCTTTCGCGCCCTACCTGATAACATTTTTTACGCTCTCGATCATGACTATCGCGAACCAGAGAAAGAAAGGTCTGTACGCATCTCCGAGCGCACTCGGGACTCCGTTCGCAATTGACGAAAAGTAAATGCCGAACCGTGCGGTAAAAACAAACGCCATGAGGATTCTCGACTCATTGGGAATTACCTATGGCGTTTATACCTATCAATGGGATGAAGAGCACCTGAATGCCGAACACGTCGCTGTGCTTCTTAATCTGCCTCCTGAAACAGTGTGCAAGACCATCGTCATGCGAGACGACAAGAATGGCATTCATGTATTCGTTGTTCCCGCCCCGTATGAAATCTCCTATAAAAAAGCACGTGCCGTTACCCAATCAAATGAGATTCAACTGGTAAAAACAGACGAATTGCGTACTTTGACCGGGTATGTTCGAGGAGGCTGTTCACCGCTTGGCATGATTAAGGTCTACCCCGTGTATATCGAAGAAACCGTACAGTTACAGCCAACGATATGTATCAGCGCTGGACTTCGCGGTTGGCAACTCCAGATTTCCAGTATCGATCTTGCTCGAGCTACCGGCGGTAAGTTTGTTGATATCGTATAGCAGCAATTGCTATCTTGCCTAACATCAGTTGCACGAGTATGATGGCCACATGAAGATTGTGATTTTGGGTGCAGGCCGACGAGGAATGCTCTTGGCCCGTCATCTTATTCAGGAAAAGAAAGATGTCGTATTGATTGAGACGGATCCAAAACGAGCAAGCGAAGCACAGAGTAAACTCGACTGTATGGTTGTTTCCGGATCCGGAACCGACCGGGAAAAGCTCGAAGAAGCTTCTTTGGTAAATGCCGATGCCTTTGTGGCTGTTTCAGATAGCGACGAAGTAAATCTAGTTGCCTGCGGTATCGTCGAAGCAATGTACCCTCATGTTACGACAGTTGCGGCGATACGCAATCTAACCTATACGGGCAAGGATGGATTGCCGGAAACCGTATTGGGTATCGATTTCATCGTCAATCCCGAAGCCGAAGCCTCGCGCAGCATCTTCGAGATTATCGAACGCGGTATTTTTAGCGATATCATCACATTTAGTAAAACGGATCTGATTCTGTATAACATCTATGTGAATGAAAAATCAAAATTCGGCGGCAAGGATGTCCAGACGCTACGAAATATGATCAAGGCTGAATTCGTTATTACTGCGATAAACCGTAACGAAGAGGGAATCGTCCCTTCCGGAAATACGGTAATCCTTCCAGGAGACACCATTTCACTCGTTGCAGGAGAAAAGGATATCGAAATAATCTTTAAGCTGCTTGGCCGCGAAAAGCTTAAACCAAACAAGATCGTCATTGTCGGAGGCAGTAAGATTACACGTTTCCTGTTAAAGAATTTTTCACCCTCAAAACGTAAAAATATTGTATTGGTAGAACAGGATGAAACGGTGTGCCAGACCTTCGCGCAACTATTTCCCGAGATACTGGTCATCAAATCTGATATTACCGATGAACTAATTTTTGAGGAAGAACATCTCGATACGTTCAATCTCATGATCGCCTTGACCGATAACGATGAATTGAACATCATCACGGCAAGTTATGCCAAGCGCAACGGAGTAGATCGTACGATCGCCCTCATAAAGAACAACAACAACTACGTTCGCCTTGCACGCCACCTCGATATCGACTCGGTCATATCGGTAAGTCAGGCTACGGTTGATTCTCTGCTCAGATACCTGCGTGGGGCGAATGTATCAAGTGTCCATTCGTTATTCAACGGTCGTTTCGAAATATTCGAATATATGATTACCGACCAGATGGAAATTGCCGGAAAGCAGCTTCGCGATATCAACATGCGCAATAAGGGAATCATTGCCGGAATTACTTCGGCAGACGGAACAACCATCGTCCCCAATGGTAATTACTGCTTGCAAAAAGATGATGTACTGCTCATCTGCGCCGGTCGCGAATCACTTGCGTACATACAAGAACTGTTCAACTGAGAGTTTTGGAAGGGATACACTCATGAATCACAGCCGGACCAATTGGAAGCAGATTATTCGCCTATCAGCGACGATTCATGCACTCATTGCATTATTTATGGTGATTCCTACGATCATAGCGGCTGCGCGTGGAGAGTGGGCGGCATTCAGGGCCTTTATCACTGCGTTGGTCATCATTGTTGCCTATGTCGCTGTCGTACTGCCGATAAGCCGAACCTGGTCGGCCAAGGGTCTGACGATTCGTGAAGTCTATCTTTTCGTCACCATAACTTGGATTATCGCCAGCGCAATCGGTGCTATTCCACTGTATGTGTACGGAACGTTACCAGACTTCCCAAGTGCATTTATGGAAATCATGTCTGGTTTCACCACTACGGGGCTTACTTCTCTCACGGATATCGAAAGTCAGCCACAGAGCATACTCTTTTGGCGTTCGTTGACGCACTGGATCGGAGGCATGGGAATCGTCGTGCTATTTGTCGCACTGCTTCCATTAGTCGGCACCGAAGGCACCCAGCTATTCGGCGCCGAAGCCGTCGGTCCGACAAAGAGCAAACTCACGCCGAAAATCCGCAACACTGCTAGTATTTTATGGCTGATTTATGTCGGCTTTACACTCATCGAGACATTGTTACTGTTAACCGGCGGGCTTTCATTGTTCGATGCACTCACAGTCACATTCGGTACCATGGCAACCGGAGGGTTTGCCGCTAAGAATGCCAGTATCGGGGCGTACGGAAGTGCGTATGTCGAAGTCGTAGTCACAATTTTCATGGTTATAGCCGGCATAAATTTTTCATTGTACTTCCTGTTGATAAAAAAGCATGTTAAAGAGGTGTTCCGTGATGCCGAACTAAGAGTTTATTTGTCCATTTTTCTTGGATTTACCATAATTGGAGCTCTTAAACTTCTTTTTAGTAATGTCTATCCCTCATTCACGACAGCATTGCGCTACAGTGCATTCCATGTCGCCTCGATTATGACTACGACAGGCTTCAGTACAGCAAATTATTCAGTCTGGCCTTCTTTTTTCCAAGGATTGTTATTCGCATTGATGTTCATCGGAGGTTCATCAGGATCAACCGGAGGCGGCATTAAAGTAACGAGAATCATCACGATGTTCAAGCTGGCAGCACAAAGCGTACGCTCATTGTTACATCCAAAGGGTGTCTTCATGATTCAGTCGGAACATGAGAAAATTGCATGGAAAACGGTTAATTCGATTGCAGGTTTCATCGTTTTATATATCACGTTAGTCCTGTTCGTAACGCTTGTTACTGCTTCGTCTGGCGTCGATTTGTTTACGTCGCTTTCAGCCGGCCTTATTTCAGTCGGTAACTTCGGGCTGGGATTGGGAGAAGTCGGACCCGCAGGTACCGGCTTTAGCGTCATGCCTGCATATGTGAAATGGGTTTTGTCGTTTGCAATGCTCGCAGGCAGATTGGAAATTTATACGGTCTTCGCTCTCCTATCGCGTTCGTTCTGGAAACGGTAGTATCTTACTTATGGATCTTATTAGTGAAAAACAGACGTACTTTGCGAATGGTAGCAACCGAAAGCAGATAGACGCTCAAACATGCAGCGACGATCCACAGCGATGAAGACCATGTGATGAATTCTTCTGCTTGTTTATAGAGCAGGGCGAATACATTTGACGAGCCTACACCGATACAGATAATCAAAATGGATGCAAGGACAGTCTCAGAAATAGTCATGCCCTTGCGAAAACGGATATAGGCGATTGCACAACTCACAACGACGACCACATAGACTGGTAGAGCCACCGGCACAAACCATTCGAGACCGTTACCTTCCATCGCATCAATGAACAGCAAAAACGCCGGTATGGCCAATGTTCCGACCGGTATTGCAATGTTCCAGCGGTGTTTTTTTAATATCCAGGGGAATACTCCCAAAATCCAAAATAGTGCGATTGACGAATTGGCATACAACGACCAGTCCCAAATCTGAATCTGGGCATCGATGAAGAATAATAATGCGATAGTCAGAATACTATATGCACTGGCCAGGATCGGATATCTGGTCGGCATTACGAATGGTGCTAGAATAAACCCAACACCGATCACTACGCATCCGATCGCAAACCATGGTTGAAACGTCGGATCCTTTATCGCAAAGCCGGTAATCGACAGTGTAATGACTGCTATCACTGCAAGGGCTACGATGAGTTCGATAAAACCCTTTCTCTGCTTATCGTACCAGGGTTTGAGCTCAAATTTGTCATTCGTCTTGCTTGGGAAAATCGTTTGTGTTGAATGCCCGATGATTTCTTGTGGTGCCGCAACCGGTGTATTACACAGCGGGCAGGATGAAGAGCCTGGCTCGAGCTTGACTCCGCAACGGACACAATATGCCATAAAATACCTCTCTTACAACAACTCGTCGCGATTGCTCGCAACTTCTACGGGAATCCCCTTTGCTACCAATGTCGATAGGAACTCTCGTTCGATGTCGGTACGCTTGACCAACACGCTGGAAAAATTCAGATAGAGACGACCGTTGGCACCTACTACGGCAAGCGAGACTTTATTCGATTTAGAAGGAGACAGATAAAAATCAGCACGCGTCACATGGCTGCTCATGCCACTCGGAAGCGTGAGCGCGCCAAGATTACTGATTGTGGAAGAATAAAGGCGGTCTCCATACCGTTCGCTGAGGATCTTCATAATCGGTCCCTTGAGAAAATTAGGAGCATACCTGATCAGTATGTTGCGACCACCGGCGACATTGCGGGAAATTTGTCGGCTGAGCGATTTCGAATTCACTCCGTTACGTATCTGGTATCTGACTTGCTCGATAATTTCCGCGAATGTATACTCACCAAGACGAGGATCGATTCCTACCACTACAAATAGTGTAAAGTTACGCATCGAAGTAGATCCGAATATCTTGCGGATGTTGACCGGAACCGATATCCGAATCGGCTTGTAGCGTTTCGGAGAAGAAACCGTCTGTTGCTGCACCCGTTGAAATGCATCGATTAACTCTGCGACGAAATATTCTGTAATCGTCGCCTGATTGACCGAAGCTGCTTTTTTTACGGCATCTACGTCAACGATTGCCGAAATGA
>JAAYDK010000139.1 GCA_012729295.1 Spirochaetales bacterium
ATATAGATCAACTCAATACTGCTGCGGCAATACCGTCGACTATCTTCTTCCTAAATATCAAAAATATTCCTATCGACGGCAAGACGACTAACGTGATTGCCGCAAATACCGGGCCGAAATCAAGGTTCTCGGCATAGTTGAGCATCGTGATACCGACTTGAACCGTTCGCATCCTACTGTCGTTTGTGATAAGAAGCGGCCATAGATATGCATTCCAGATCGACGTAAACGATTGAAGAAACAGGACAAACACGATTTGTCGTGTCAGTGGAAGAACTATGCGGGAAAGAAATTGGATATCGTTGCACCCGTCGAGAGCTGCAACTTCTTTATATGCTCTGGGAATCGATTTAAAAGCCTGACGCAATAAAAATATCTGAACCGGGGCAAGCAGGTGGATGGACATGATACCTGCATAGGTATCGATAAGCCCTAAAGAGCTGATAGTGAGGTAATTTTCTATGATAAGGGCATCACTGGGAAGCAACATGGTAGCAAGCACGAAAATAAATAACGCATCCCGGCCCCGAAAGACTAGAAATGCTGCGGGGAATGCACATAGTACTGCAATGGCGATCCGCAAGACTGCGCCGATTGTAGCGGTTATGAGGGAGTTAACCATAAATCGGCTGATCATTGATTCACTCAAAGCTCTGGCAAAATTCGAGAATTTTAGTGAAGAAGGAAATAATGTCGGAGGATAGCTTGAAAACTCCGATACGCTGAAAAAAGCTCCGGCAACCATGTAGTAAATCGGGAAGACGGCGATTAATCCGAGTACTGTTGCGATTATTCCCTTAAAAGCTCCGCCTATACGTATTCGGGTTTTCATTGATAGAATACCCCCTTACGTTCGAACCTAAATGCGGCGATAATCAAAAATAGCGAGAGGACGAACACTATGACCGAAATTGCAGAACCCAGACTATAATTACCAGCTTTAAATCCTTCGATATACATTTGAAATACGAGTGTCTGCGTCGATCGAAACGGACCTCCTTCGGTCATCACCATGACCGGACCACTGAGCAGCATGCTGTCTCGCAATCGATTCACTACGATAAACATCATAGTCGGAGAAATAAGTGGCAGTTGGATTCTGAAAAACTTCTGAAAAGGACCAGCACCTTCCAGTTCCGCAGCTTCCAGAATCTGCTTCGGTATTGATCGCAATGCACCTAAAAACAGTAAAAAATCAAAACCCAAGGCCATCCAGACACACAATGTAACAACGACCCACATTGCCCAAGCCGGATCGTTAAACCATTGAACCGATAAATCGAGCACATAATTGATAACGCCGATAGTCGGATTGAACAAAGCCTGAAACACGATGGCGGCCGAAGACATCGCAACAGTCAATGGCATAACGAATAATAGTTCGTTGACTGCTGTGAATCGCCGCTTTTTATACACCAAAAGTGCGCACATAAGGCAGACTACGATATCGAGCGGAACGAACATCAAGGCAAACCGAAAGGTATTATATGCACTGGTAGTGAAATTTTTATCTGAGAAGAGCCGCACGAAGTTTTCAAAACCTACAAACTCTCTGATTCTTCCGTTGATATCGACTAGGCTCATGCTGTTCGCAATCGTCTTGATAAATGGTTTATAACTAAATAGAACGGCAAGCAATACGGCCGGAAAAAAATATAGGTATTGGCTTATCTGTCTTTTTAACTTACCTGAATCGGTAATTGAATACTTGTGCCGCTTATCCATAAGCCAGATGATATTCAACCAAGCCGACAATGGCAATATATTCTGAGATAATTCTTTTAAATATCACAAATTCCTTACGTAAAATTACAATTACGTCAGCTTTTTTCTTCTTAAAATTTTTGTTGGAGAATACTAAGTATTATGTCTTTTTCCATTGAATTTAAGACAAAACTCTTGAATACAAAGATGCCGGACGATAAGCTATATACAGAGACACCGACAGGTTAGGAGTGATGGTTATGGGGTGGAATGCAGCTCCCGAATTAATCGCGGCAATCGTCATAATCATCCTTATCATAAACTCAAGCGGTTCTCGTTCGATTCCGACTGTGCGCAACAAGCTGTTTACCGTTTCCTTATGGTTTACCACCGTTTGTCTTGTCATCAATGCCACATCGGTTTTGACAATTGTCAATTCTAAAGTTGTTCCGCTGTGGATCAATATCCTCATCAATACGCTCTATTTCCTCATCTACCCGTTGATGTCGATATTATTTATCATCTACCTGCTGCTCTTCATGTTTGAACGAGTCCCCGATAGTCACCAGTACCGCTTTCGCATCGCTCTTGTATTCATTGGAATTTCGGTATTGTCCAATACTATCTTAAGTATCGGCAATCTCTACACCGGATGGTTATTTTCTTTTGATAGTTCGCTTAATTACGTGCGAGGGCCCTTAAACCGCTGGTCTTTCGTCATGGTAGCAT
>JAAYDK010000140.1 GCA_012729295.1 Spirochaetales bacterium
AAACGAGACAGCATTAGCCCATTCAAGCTGTTCAAATGCGACTTTATAACCAGGATTCTCATCCCAAAATTGTTTGATGGAATCAGTTTCAATTGAGCTGAATGTCGTTGGTAAATATCCAGTTGTGACATGATTATCCGCAACTTGTTCGTCAGCTGTTATAAATTTCATAAATTCCCATGCGGCAGCAATTTCTTGTTCCGAATGATTCATTCCGACAATTGCAAGATTCCCACCTCCGATATTTGTAGCTAATTTGCCAAATCCCGGCATGTATGCGACATCGACATCTTGACCTGCATCTTGTGCGTTTAGGATTGCATCAGCTATTCCGCCACTTGATAGAATCATCATAGCCGCTTCGCCCGTCTGGAAAGACTGTTGCATAGCAGATTGCTGGCTGGTTACTTTTGGAGCCTGGCACCATCCTTCGTCAATCCAGCGAGCCCATGTGTCAAGTAGATATGCAAGACTACCGTTATCGAGGGAAGTCAAACCATTATCATCGTCGATGATCCCAGCTCCTCCGAGGCTATGCAACCATGCATCTTGAATATAATCGGCGGAGATATAGAAGCTACAACCGAATTTACCGGTCTTCGCATGAATTTCCTTAGCAGCGACCTCAAGCTCTTCCATCGTAGTAGGAACTTCTACACCGGCTTCTTCCAATAGGCCTTTGTTATAATAGAGAACTGCAGTTGAAGGAATATAAGGAAGAGAAATGACCTGATTATTATCATAGCTGTAGCACATCAAGCTCTCAATAAAATTGTTCAGATCATAACTGTCCCGTTCGATAAACGGTGTCAAGTCAGTCAACGCTCCTTTGCTTGCAAGCGTTGCTAATCCGGCGCCGTGTTGCAATACCAACACAGGATTGTTACCTGCTGCTATCGATGTTAGGGTCTTTGTCAGGACAACTGCATATCCACCTACATATTCTTCGGTTACAGTGATGCCAAGCGTATTGGTGGCATTGAATTTATCGATTGCCCTTAATAGGCTATCTAGGTTTGCACCAGGCCCGCGGTTATGCCATATCGTAACCGTAACGGGTTCTTGGACAAGGACGGTAGAATCACCTGCTACTTGGCTGACCTCTGACGATGAGTCGCCTTTACTGCATGAAAAAGACAACAAAAATAAACAAATTAAAAAAATACCCACAACTATCTTAAAACTTTTTCCCATTTTTCCCTCCTACGAAAATATTCACACTCAAACAAAATCAATACGATATAAAACGCCACCCTTGCCGCCCGACTTATAGAATGCGGCGTAGAACACGTCGCCTACATGAACCAACCCTTCCATTTCTAATGAAACGTCTGATACCGGTATCGTGGTAATTTTCTTGCCATTCCAATCATAAATCATGATGATATTTTCATGACTGTATGCTACGTAAATATAGTTATCGTCACAGTCGAGACCCTGGTCGGTCGCATTGGTAAACATACTACCAACACTAAAAACCTTTTCGTGTTCATCAGCAATATAAAATGTCATCTGGCCTCTAATCCCGTAGACATATCTATCATAGGTGCTGTTATACGATATGCCATATAGTCCGCCGCTAAATCCCACAGTTTTTGTTTCAGCAATCTGTAATGTCTCGGGGTCGAGATAATGGACTTTGTTCCTGTCGGTATAATCTACCACTGCAATCTGATTACGCTTTTTTACATAGACGGCATCATTACCGTGCCCAACTTGTACATTAGCACGCGAATCGACAATTTCCAAAGTCTCGAGGTTAGTCTTGATAATCGAACACCCTCCTTCTGTAGAACCTTTATCAAGAATTATCGAATAGAGGTACGTTCCATCCGTTGCTGTCCCTTCATAAGTGTTATATGAAGACAAACCGTCAATATCCATCACATATGTCGCAATAGTATAATAATCCTCTGTCTTGTTAAATTCGATCGGTCCCCTTGGCTCGTAGTGCGAAATCATCGCAATATCGACAACAGGATTTTTAGCCCGATTGCTTTTGGTATTGAATCCGAGAATGTCATATACGAAACGTTTTGCGGCATATGCCTCTAATGCTCGGGTCGAACCGTAGATGTACACATCGTGGCCGTCGCTAGTGATTCCATAATAACCGTCTTGTGCAACATAATCAGAACTGTTTTTAAAACCGCTGGAACATAAAACAATCGAATGTTCGCTTTCGTTTGCTACTGTCGCTAGCTTGATGGTCAATTGTTTACCTATTGCATCAAAAATTTCGTCCTGTATTATGCCCGCACCGGTTAAATTGGACGAACCACCGCATACAATGACATAGTTTCCGATGCCAATCCCGTCTATCGTCAGATGCTGAATCGCATAGCTACTATCGGATGCGGTTGAGGAATCTATAATCGCCTCTGGGGTTACGATAGTATCCACATGGGGCTGTATATCTTCAGCCGAAAACTGGGCATTATTCGCGCTTTCGTTTTTTGGATAACACGAGAAAAATAATGAAAGACAAGCTGCAAGAACAAAACAGAACCAGGCTTTCTTCAAGTTATTCACCCCCTAAATTAAGTACAGCCTGCATATGATTCCACCGCTGCCGGGTTTTTTGTAATACGTTGTGTAGTATCTATCATCGATATGAAACATTCCCTCTTGTTCAATAGTTATTCCGTAGACATTAATCGAATTTACATAGTTCAAATCCCAATCAAACACGATAAGGCTATTGTCATCACTTCTTACTAGGAATATGTGCTCATCATTGCTATCCATAC
>JAAYDK010000141.1 GCA_012729295.1 Spirochaetales bacterium
AGGCGTTTAGATCATGAATGGTCTGTTCGCGAGCGAAATCTACGCCGACTCCCATAACTCCGTAATTGCTTTCGTTGAGGTACAAACTTGCCGCAAACGGGATTCTCGCAGTATAGGATGCGATATCCGAATTACCGGCTAAGGCACGGTCAATCGAAGGCCAGTCGACGGTCAGATGAATCGGATTGTAGCGTTCGTATTGTTCGAAATCCTGATGGCGGATTCTAATTTCTCCGGTATAGTACGTCTTGAGATTATATGCCATATCGTCGGTCATGCCTTCGATGAGTGCAAACAGGACCAAAACACTCAATACCGATACCGCAATCGCTGTTGCAGAGAGAATCGATCTTCTGATGTTGCGGGTGATGTTTCTTCGCGCAATGCTAATAAGTTTCATCGATTCTGGCCTCCTATCGGTATCGCAAACATTCGGGGATGGTCATCTTGAGCGCTCGTCGAGTCGGAATCCACGCTGCGAGCATCGATAATACGACTCCGGCAGCAAAGGCAATGAAGTACGTATTTGCTTTCCACGCACCTCTCATCACGCTCTGTATCCGGTACCCCATATCCATGTCGCGTAACATGAAACCTAGATCAATACCGAAATACACGAGAGGGATATTGATGACTATGCCGAGAGCAATGCCGAAAAGCGATCCGATAAGACCGATTCCGCCTGCTTCAAAAATGAACGCAAGGCTGATAGCCCTGTCCTTCATTCCCATCGCACGCATCATCCCCAATTCTCTTACCCGTTCGTAAATCGCCATCAGCATGGTATTTGAAATACCGACTGCGGCAATGATGAACACGAGAAAGAGAATAAGCGACGTACCGCCGCGTTTTGCTTCAGCGATTCCGATATAATCTTTTGCAAGTTCTTTCCAGCCGAGAACCAGTATGTGTTCTTTTTCAGGATCCAGTTTTTCTTGAATTCTTGCAGCAGTTTTTTCGATATCCGCGCGTTCGGGTAGTGCGATAGCAATTTCGGTTACCGTTGAATCCATGGCGAGATGCTCGTCTATTACGTCGATTGGAACCATGAGCAGCGTTCTGTTTACATTTGGATTGGGGCAGTTGACGATACCTACAATCTGAACATCGATAGCTTCATAAAAGCCCCCGTTTCCACGCGCTAGCAGCGTAACCCAATAGCCGATTTTCGCACCGATGTCCTCGGCGAACCAAGATCCGATGACCGCCGCGTTTTCCCCAGGATTCAGAAACCGGCCTTCGACAAGCGTATCGACAAATCGAAACACATCGAAGTCGGTTTGCGTGTCGACTGCCGTCACCAAAACCGGCATCGATCCGTCTTCGCCGAAATCCTCGCTGTACAGTATCATGTCGGCTGTAGTTTGAATTCTCGGCGTTGCCCCAATTCCTTCTGCACGCAGATCCGATAAAATCTGTCCTGAATTCTGTATACTCTTATCGAGAGGCATCGTAGAACGCTGCTCCCAATATTCACTGTTGACGATGCGCATCGATGCTGTTTCGTACCAGCGAAGATTCCTCATCGATTCCGATTCGACGCCTGCAAGCATCGAATCCACCATGATGTACATGGACAATCCCACTGCGATTGCCACCGCCGTGATGATTGTCCGCCTTTTATAACGAGTGAGATTTTTCAGAGCCAGCTGTAGTATGAATTTCATTGCCGTCTCCTCTCGTCCGATACGATTGAACCATCGTGCAGCATCACCAGGCGGTCCGCCCAGTCCATAACCATCTTGTCGTGGGTTGAGAAAATAAAGGTCGTGCCATACCGTTCGTTCATCTGCTTCATCAGTCGCAAGATATCTTCTCCCGTTGCAGAGTCAAGATTCGCCGTAGGTTCGTCGGCAAGAATGATCTTCGGTTGCTTAATCAGTGCTCGGGCGATTGCGATACGTTGTTGCTGACCACCGGAGAGCTTGTCGGGTCTACGGTGCTCCATACCCTTCAGGCCTACTTCCTCAAGAATCTGCATCGTTCGCTTTTTGATTTCCGAATCCTCGACCGAGAGGATCGAAAGTACGAACGATACGTTTTCATATGCGGTAAGAACGGGTATAAGGTTGTAGGTCTGGAAAATAAATCCTAGATTGTTACGTCTGAAATCGGTTTTTTGCCTGGTATCCATCTTTGAAACCGCCTGATCGTCAATCCAGATTTCTCCACCGTCCGGTGCATCGATACACCCGATTAAGTTCAGCAGTGTTGTCTTTCCCGATCCGGAAGGACCTGCAATGCTGAGAAATTCCCCGTTTTTGATTTCCAGCGACACACTGCGCAGAGCGGGAACGACTGTTTCCCCTGTCTTGTACTCACGAACAACTTTATCGATTCTAATCACGATGGTTCCCCTTCTTCCGATGCTAAGTTTTCTTGTTCTTTATTATTCTGCTTTTGTAATGCTGCAGAACCTAAAACCGCACCGAGATTCATTTGATCGAGAATTGATGCTGGCAGCAGCATCATGGAATTGTTCTGCCTGATTCCCTCATATACCATATTCATTGCTCGCAGCTGTAATGCAATCGGATTGTGTTCGTATTGTTTTGCCGCTTCTTCAAATTTTTTGGCGATTTCGACTTCGGCTGCACCCAAGATTACTCTCGATTGTTTTTCCCGCTCTGCCTGAGCTTGTTTGCTTAATGCATTTTCCAATTCTTTCGGGATGATGATGTCAGTGATCTCGACGGAAAGAATCGTAACGCCCCACGGATTGGTTTTTGTATCGAGAATCTGCTGAATCTCCCTGCCTAGTTCCTCGCGTTTCGAAAGCAATGCAGCCAAGTCGTGCTTGCCTATGGCATCGCGCAAGGCTGTCTGCGCTGAAAGTACGACTGCCTCGAGGTAGTTCTCCACTTCAAGTATGGCGTGCTTTGCGTCCCAGATCATCCAGAAAGCAATTGCATCGACATGGACCGGCACCGTATCTCGCGTAAGCGTCTTTTCTGCACTGAAGTCGGTTGCCCGGATTCTTGTATCGACAAATTCGGCAATACGATCGATGAGTGGAACAAGTAATAATAATCCGGCTCCATGAACTCGTTTGAACTTTCCCATACGTAAAATAACGACTTTATCCCATTGTAAAATCAACTGCACGATTCCTCCGAGGAAAAGACCGACGGTTCCTGCAATAGCAACGGGATAGAGGATAAGCCCGAAGAACCCGATGAGTGCCAGCCAGATTGCAACAGAAACGAGGATGATGGTCGACCATAACGGAATAATCGATACGACCAAAGCCCCGACAAGTACCACAATGGCTACGGGGACGATTGCCTGTAACGAAAGCCATGGGTATAGTGATGATTGAATCAATACTCCGGCTGCTAGAGAGAGTGCCAATAGGAAAAACGATATCGGACCGAATAGAAAGTCCTTGGGCATTTTTATCTCTTTCTGATTCTTGATTCTTTCGAATTTTTGTTGGAATAACGATTTCATGTATCCTCCTTAAGGGCGACTTCACAACCAAGCTCACCGATATGCCGTATCAACTCTTCGAGAGTAAATCCGTACGAAGATGCCTTAGAGATGTAAGAACGGGTGATTTCGGTAAGAATACGTTCTCGCTCTACTGCATCGAGAGATATTTCTTTGTCGCTGATAAACGTTCCCGATCCCTGTTGTGTGACTACGATATTACGGATTTCCATTTCTCCGTACGCTCTTGCGACCGTATTGGGATTTATGCTGAGATCGACGGCCAAAGCCCTGACCGTCGGCAGTTTCGTACCCTTGGTCAACCGTCCGTCGGCAATAGCCATTTCGACCTGCAGGATGATCTGCTTGTAGTACGGGACTCCGCTTTTTACGTCTAATGAAAACTCAATTGGTGATGAAGAGTCAGAAACCATGGAAAGGCTCCATCCTTTTGTCACATTGTACTAGTAGATTAGTACAATGTCAATAAAAATGGTTCCCATAAGTTTCTTGACCAAATTCCGTCCTCATACGATATTTGAACGAAGGAGTAGGGTATATGAAAAGATGGTTCATCGCCGGATTGCTCGTCGTGTCAATCGTACTACTTGTTTCATGCGCAGCCAAGCAGCAACAGATTGCTGAAAAACCGGAGTATCGCAAAATTTCTGCTGCGCAGGCAAAAGAGATGATAGATACAAAAGCCTACGACGTCATTATCGACGTACGTACGGTGCAAGAATTCGCCCAAGGTCATATTCCGAATGCAGTCCTCATTCCGAACGAAACGATTACGACAAGTCGTCAACCTGAAGAATTGCCTGATTTACATGCGGTTTTGCTTGTTTATTGTCGAAGCGGGAACCGAAGTGCCCAGGCAGCGAAAAAACTTGTCGCATTAGGTTATACAAAGGTGTATGATTTTGGGGGTATCGTTGATTGGCCGTATGAAGTGACTCGCTAGACGAGCCCTGGTCTTGCTTCAAAGTTGGAGATGCTTGTATGGAGAATAGGAAACCGAAGGCATTGGGCGGACACCTTGATTATGAACGTGATCCCGAATGGAGTTTGAAGGATTCTAATAAAAAGAAAAGGCAAGGATCAAAGCGTCCCGTCGAAAGTCTGAATCGGGAAGAGTCGTA
>JAAYDK010000142.1 GCA_012729295.1 Spirochaetales bacterium
TTCTTTGTATTCGCCCCAAACGGCGCTTTAATCTGAGCCATGTTATATCTCCTCGACTTTCACCAAGTGTGAAACTACGCGAACCATTCCGAGAACGGAAGGGCTTGCATCATGTTCCACAGAGCTGCCGATCTTGCCGAGCCCAAGGCCTTTAGCGGTCTTGCGTTGTGCAGGCAAACTTCCAATCAGACTCTTCGTCAGGGTCACTCTGATTCTTTTCGTTTGTGCCATCGGACTACCCCCACATCTCGCTCAGGGATTTTCCCCTGGACTTCGCGAGTTCCTTGGCATCGAACAATTGTTCCAAAGCAACAAATGTCGCTTTGACCGTATTGATGCTGTTCTTAGATCCAAGCGATTTACTCAGAACGTCTTTGATTCCACAGGCGTCCATCACATGACGCACAACACCGCCGGCAATGACCCCTGTACCGGGGACTGCAGGACGAAGCAGTACGCTTGCGCTCTTGAAACCACCAATTATTTCATGAGGAATCGTGGATTTGACCATAGGAACGGTAATCATATGTTCTTTAGCTTTATCGACTGCCTTACGGATTGCCTCGGTAACGTCGTTGGCTTTTCCCGAACCATAACCGATATGGCCATTCTGGTCGCCCACGATAACGAGGGCCGAGAACGAGAACCGACGACCACCCTTTACAACTTTAGAAACGCGGTTGAGATTCACAAGCTTTTCAACCAGTTCGTTTTCCTTTCTCTCTGTTCTGTCCACCATATCCCCCTAGAATTTCACTCCGGCTTTTCTTGCACCGTCGGCGATACTCTTCACGATACCGTGGAAGAGATATCCGTTGCGATCGAACACCACAGTGTCGATGTTTTTCTCGAGCAGACGTTTTCCAACAATCTCGCCAAGTTTAAGAGCATCTTCAACCGTATTTTTCAAATCGTGCAATTCGGGCTCAAGACTGCTTGCCGAAACCAACGTATTTCCCGCGACATCGTCGATAACCTGAACGTACATCCGGGTATTGCTTCTGAAAACGGTCATTCTGGGTCTCAAGAGTGTCCCGGAGATATGTTTTCTGATATGAACCTTACGCTTCGCGCGCTTTCTTTGCTTGTCCAAAATCCTATTCATGCTATCACCCTACTTATTTCTTACCGCCGGCCTTACCGACTTTGCGTCTGATGGTCTCGGTGTCGTACTTGATTCCCTTACCCTTGTACGGTTCGGGAGCTCTGAGCGATCGGATATCGGCACTTATCTGACCAACTTTCTGCTTGTCTATTCCGGACACAACAATAACCGTCGGTCCTTCACATGCGATTTTAACATCGCCGGGAATAAGTAACTCGATGGGGTTGGAATAGCCGAGGTTCAGCATGAGGCTGCTACCTTTCACTTCGGCTCTGTACCCAACACCGTTAATCTGTAACCGCTTGGTAAAACCGGTCGTGACTCCGACGATCATGTTATGAATCAACTGCCGGTACAAACCGTGGAACGAACGGGCTTCTTTGGTTTCTTCCTTGCGGGCGACGGCAACCTCGGTTGCGGAAACGGTAATTTCCACTTCGGGGCGGCAACTTTGCACTAATTTTCCCTTCGGGCCTTCAACCGTGACCGTTCCGTCAGTAACGGATACTTTCACGCCCTTAGGCAGCGTTATGGGTAATTTTCCAATTCGAGACATATTCTACCACCTTACCAAATCGAGCAGATCAGCTCTCCGCCGACCTTCTTTTCGGTCGCCTTCTTACCGGTAATGATACCGGAAGAGGTCGAAACGACCAACACGCCATAACCGTTGTAGATTCTCGGCATGTCGCGGTAACCTGAATACACTCGCCGGCCTGGGGTAGAGATTCGGTCTATTCCGTGCAATACGGGATTTTGCTTCTCATCGTATTTTAAAAACACACGGATGTAGTTGACGCCTTCCTTGCTCACGACCTTTTTGAAGTTTTTGACGTATCCTTCATTCTTCAGAATCTTAACAATCTGAAGTTTCATTTTGGACGTGGGAATCTCCACTTTCTCATGTCTAGCCTGGCTAGCATTCCTAATCTTTGTCAGCATATCTGCAACAGGATCACTTATAGCCATCTTATTCTCCTACCAGCTGGATTTGGTTACACCAGGAATCTGTCCTTCACTGGCCAATTTTCGAAAGCAAATCCTGCACATTTGGAACTTCCGCATATATCCACGAGGTCGTCCGCACAATTTGCAGCGGCGTACGAGCCTTGTACTGTACTTCGGCGTTCTATTCGCCTTGATGATCAATGATTTCTTCGCCATCTTTGCTCTACTCCACCTTATTTACTGAAGGGCATTCCAAGCTTTTTAAGCAAGGCAAACCCTTCTTCGTCGGTCTTGGCCGAAGTCACGATTGCGATGTTCAAACCGCTTACCCGTTCGATCTTGTCGTAATCGATTTCCGGGAAAATGATTTGCTCTGTAATCCCAAGGGCATAATTGCCGTTTCCGTCAAATGCATTCGGATTCACGCCTTTGAAGTCTTTTACTCGAGGGAGAGCCACTCCGATAAGGCGTTCCAGGAAAAACCACATATTATCGCCACGGAGCGTCACCATAGCTCCGATTTCCTGACCAGCACGAACTTTGAAGTTAGCAATAGACTTGCGGGCTTTTGTCCGTACTACATGTTGCCCGGTAATCTGTTCGAGTTCCTTCACCGCCGAGTCAAGAAGCTTCTTATTAACGATAGCTTCACCGACACCCACGCTGACGGAAATCTTCTCGAGAGCGGGAACTTGCATCTTCGATTTGTACCCGAACTCGGTAAAGAGCTCTGGAGCAACCTTTTCCAGGTATTTTTTCTTTAGGCTTGGTATTAACTTTTCCATCAGACTGTTTCCCCGGTTTTCTTAGCGAAGCGGACCTTCTTGCCACTCTCATCGAATTTCATGCCGATTCTTGTCGTCTCTCCATTTTTCAGAAGAAGAGCTACATTCGAAACATGAATCGGAGCCTCAATTTCCTTGATGCCGCCTTGATCCTGCTGATTGCGTTTCTTCATGGTTTTTTTCACCATGTTGACACCCTGGACGACGACTCGCTCTTTCTCGCGGTCAACCTTAAGGATACGGCCTGATTTGCCCTTATCCTTACCGGCGAGAACTTTGACGTTGTCATTCTTCTTAAGCTTCATGTTCTCAACTCCTACAACACTTCCGGCGCCAGCGATGTGATTTTCACGAATCCGGCTTCACGCAATTCACGTGCTACCGGCCCGAAAATACGTTTGCCGCGCGGGTTATTGTTGGCATCGACAACAACACACGCGTTGTCATCGAACCTGATGTAGGTACCGTCAGGTCTGCGGTATTCCTTTTTTGTCCGGACTATGACAGCTTTCAGCACATCGCCTTTCTTGATGGCTCCGTTAGGAAGCGCATCTTTGACTGCCACAACGATGATATCGCCGACTCCGGCTATCATCCTATGGCTTCCGCCCAAAACCTTAATGCACTGAACCCTTTTGGCTCCGCTGTTATCCGCTACATTCAAATATGTCTGCATCTGTACCATGGCGTTGCTCCTTAAAGACTACTTCGCCCGCTCGACGACTTGTTCGAGACGCCAGCACTTCTCCTTGCTGAGAGGACGGCATTCGACCACGCGCACCGTATCGCCGATATGGGCATCGTTGTGCTCGTCGTGGGCCTTCACCTTTTTTGTACGGGTCACATATTTCTTGTACAACGGATGCAGGGTCCTTGTTGAGATCGCGACTACGATGGTCTTATCCATTTTGTCGCTGGTCACCAGTCCGGTGAATCTTTTCTTATTACCTTCCATACGGCACGAGCCTCACTTATTTCGATTTGACGCGTATGCCGAGCGCATACTCATGAATGAGCGTGTTCAATCTGGCAATCTTTTTCTTTGTCGTCTTGATGGCCATGGGATTTTCCACATGACCGAGAACACGCGCCATTCTCAGGTTCAAGGCTTCTCTACGAAGCTCGTCCCTCTTTGCAACCATTTCCGCATAGGTCAAGTCTGTATATGAATTTTTCATAACCTACTCCACATCCCTTCTCATAATGAACTTCGTTTTGATCGGAAGCTTAGAGGCGGCGAGCTGTAGAGCTTCGCGGGCGAGACTCTCTTCAATACCACCCATCTCAAACATGACCGCACCGGTTTTAACGACCGCGACCCAACCCTCGGGGCTGCCTTTTCCGTTACCCTGACGAGTTTCAGCGGGCTTTTTGGTAAACGGCATATCGGGGAAAATCCGAATCCATACCTTACCACCACGCTTGACGTGACGGGTCATGGCGATACGAGCAGCTTCGATCTGGCGGTTGGTGATCCATCGCGGCTCTACCGCAATCAGACCAAACTCACCGAAAGCCAGGGAATTGCCGCGATGCGCGACTCCATCCCGAGTCCCTCTCTGCTTCTTCCGATATTTTACTCTCTTAGGACTTAGCATGGTGTATCAACTCCTTGCCTCAACACCGTTCATGCGCTCCTTCGGTGTTTTCTTCACCAAGAGCCCGGCGTCGTCTTTTTTAGCCTTATCGAGGATCTCACCGTTGAACACCCAAACCTTTACGCCGATAACGCCAAAAGTCGTGTTCGCCTGGGCAAATCCGTAATCGATGTCGGACCGCAGCGTGTGCAACGGAATCCGGCCTTCTTTCAACCATTCAGATCCTGCGATTTCCTTTCCGCCCAAGCGTCCGGAAACCTTGATCTTTACACCCTGGGCTCCGGCCTGAATCGCTTTCGAGATAGCCGTCTTCATAGCCCTTCGGTGGCTTCCCCGGCTGACTAGCTGTTTTGCAACGTTCGCTGCAATCAACTGTGCGTCCGCCTCGGGTTTCTTGATTTCTTTGATCTTTATCTGGATCTTTTTATCGGTGAGGCTCTGAAGACGCGCACCCAACTTTTCAACATTGGCACCCTTTGACCCGATGATGATTCCCGGGCGGCTGGTTGCGATTGTCAAAGATACGCGTTGAGGTTTGCGGACAATCTCTACGTCGGAGATTTCAGCGCCCTGGACCTCAGGACAAGAAAGGAGCACTTTTCGCAACTTCAAATCTTCGTGTAGCGTTGCGGCATACTCTCTAGGATCCACGTACCATTTGGATTTCCACGTCTTATTGACTCCTAAACGGAGACCAATCGGATTTACTTTCTGACCCATTTACTTCCCCACCTTCTCGTCAAGCACTACAGTTATGTGGCACTGTCTCTTCAACAAAATGTCACGTCTTCCATGAGATCTGGGCCATACTCTTTTCATTCTCGGCCCATCGTCCACGTAGAGTTCGGCAACAACGAGTTGCTCTTCGTCCAAGCGTTTGTTCTGGCTCATCGCGTTGGCAGCTGCCGATTGTACGACACGCCTAATCAGGTATGCGCCTTTTTGGGGCATCGCCTCGAGAATTGCCATGGCTTCGACATACGGCTTCCTCCTCACCAAATCCGCGACCGGACGGACTTTAGAAGGAGAGGCCGGTAAGTATTTTGCACATGCTCTAAAACCTTTTTTTTCTTCCATTTCGTTAACCTACCGCTTACTTTTTCGCTTTTTTGTCACTAGCGGTGTGACCACGGAAGATCCGAGTGGGAGCGAACTCGCCGAGCTTGTGCCCTACCAAGTTCTCCGTGACGAACACCGGCACCCAGGTCTTGCCGTTGTAGACGGATATCGTATACCCAACCATTTCGGGGATGATCGTGGAAGTACGGGAATACGTCTTGATCATCTGCTTTTGGCCCGATTTGTTTGCTTCCGAGATCCTTTTGAAAAGTTTTTTCTCAATAAAAGGACCTTTCTTGATTGATCTAGCCACTTTTCTACTCCTACTTCCGCTTCTTCACGATAAAAGCGCTCGAGGGCTTGTTCTTCTTCCGTGTCTTATACCCTTTGGTAGGTAATCCCCACGGAGTTACTGGATGGCGCCCTGCGGCTGTCTTGCCTTCACCACCACCATGCGGGTGATCGACCGGGTTCATGGCAACACCACGGACCTTCGGTCTCTTTCCCAACCATCGGTTACGTCCGGCTTTACCTAACGTGACATTCATATGGTCTCCATTCCCGATATCGCCGAGAGTCGCAAGGCATTCGCCAAATATCATTCGCATCTCGCCGCTGGGAAGACGCAACGTTACGTAATCACCTTCTTTCGCGACAATCGTTGCTCCTAAACCAGCGCTTCGGACTAATTGACCGCCTTTGCCCAACTGAATCTCGACATTATGAACGGTCAAACCAAGCGGGATGTTCTTAAGTGGAAGCGCGTTTCCGACTTCCAACGGAACATTCGCACCGCTCAAAACCCTTGCTCCTACCTTAAGTCCCTTTGGAGCAAGAATGTAGCGCTTTTCACCGTCAGCATAGAATACCAATGCGATATTCGCACTGCGGTTCGGATCGTACTCGATAGTCTTCACCGTTCCGGGAATATCAAACTTATTCCGTTTGAAATCGATAATCCGGTATGCCCGCTTATGACCGCCGCCTCGTCTGCGAACACTGATACGTCCAAACGCATCGCGACCAGCTCTTCTATGCAGGCCTTTGGTTAAAGACTTCTCACTCTTATCTGTAGTAATCTCGTCGAAAACCAACGTCGTTTTTTGGCGAAGTCCGGGAGTGTACGGTTTATATTTCTTCAGTGCCATGTCCCTACCTCCTAGATCCCTTCGATGGCTTGAATCGACTGTCCATTCTCAAGAGTCACGACAGCCTTCTTCCAATCACCCGTCGTCCCTGCGATATGACCGCTCTTCGTCCGGGTAAATTTCGGTTTTCCCTTCACAATCATGACATTGCACTTCACTGGCTTTACTTCGAACAGCTCTTTGATTGCGTCCATGATCTGAAACTTGTTCGCGTCCATATGTACTTTGAACGTATACTTCTTCGCTTGTAATTCCCGCGCTAAGTTAGATTTCTCTGTCAACACGGGCTCGATTATTATCTGGTCTGCTCTCACATTCGGCCCCTTATTTATCCCCGTAGAACTCGTTGAGGTTCGAAGCAGCCTGCTCGAGAACCAAAACCTTCCTGCCGTACAGGAGCTCTTTGGCCGAAAGCCGGTTGTACGAAAGAACGCGCAGGTAAGGGATGTTCCTTGCAGCGCGCCGCATCAACACGTCGTCATCTTTGAGGATCAGTACGGTTCTCTTCTCGTCTTTCATAAAATTCTTTATGATTGCCGCCAGATCCTTGGTTTTGCCGCTTTCAACGGTAAAATCCTCAACCACGACCATTCTGTCTTCCTTAACGGAAAGAGAAAGCAGAGACTTCATGGCCAGTCGCTTTACCTTCTTGGGAATCGAGTAGCTATAATCGCGCGGCTTCGGTCCGAAGATCGTACCACCGCCAACCCATATCGGCGATTTCTTGTCACCAGCACGCGCATTTCCAGTACCCTTCTGCTTGTAGGGTCTCGCATTGCTGTAGTTGACTTCGCCACGGGTCTTCGTGCAGGCAGTGCCCACACGTCTGTTTGCCAGCTCGTTGTTCACGACATAATAAATGCAGCCGTCGCTCACTTCTCGGTTAAACACTTCGTCGTTGAGCAGAATCGTGCGCACTTCTTCGCCGTTCGTTGAATAAACTTTCGTTTCCATATCTCGCCTCTACTTCTTCTTCGCTTCTTGAACGATGACGACACTCTGGGCGGGACCGGGAATCGCTCCCTTCACCAACAGAACCTGCATCTCTTCGTCAACACGAATTACGCGTAGATTCTGGACCGTTACTCTATCAGCACCCATGCGTCCAGCCATCTTCTTGCCTTTAAAGGTCTTTGAAGGACTGGATGACATTGCGGTACCGCCAAGGTCGCGGTGGAATTTGGAACCGTGAGTCGCTCGACCACCATGGAACCCATGCCGTTTCATACCGCCTTGGTAGCCTTTCCCTTTTGAAGTTCCAACTACGTCAACGAACATGATATCTTTGAATAGATCGACACTCAGCACATCACCGACCGCCGCGTCTTTATCGAAGTCACGCATCTCGACCAAAGTCTTCTTTGGCTCGCAGACTCCTTCGAATTGACCCCCATACGGCTTTGTAACACGATTCTTTTTCATATCAAAAGAACCGAGTACACAAGAATTGTAGCCGTGTTTCGCGACGGTGCGGTTCTCGATGACCACATTGTCCTCTATCTTTATAACAGTCACAGGTGTCAGTCTGCCGTTTGCATCAAAGACCTGTGTCATTCCTAATTTTTTGCCGATAAGCCCTAACATCTCTTACCTCAGCTCAGTCACTGTTTTATTTCTACATCCACGCCTGCGGGAAGCTCAAGCTTCATCAGGGCATCCATGACTTTTGATGTAGGATCCAGTATGTCGATCAACCGCTTGTGAGTTCTCATCTCGAATTGCTCGCGAGACTTCTTATTGACAAAGGGCGATCTCAGAACAGTATATTTATTGATTCGAGTCGGTAAGGGCACGGGGCCGGAGACTTTGGCACCAGCCTTAACCACTGTCTGTACTATTGCTTTCGCGCTCTGTTCAACAAGCTCTATGTCAAAACCCCTCAGCCGTACCCTAATTCTATCCTTAACCATCATTCCTCCAAAAAACGGATCTTGCCCGCACCGATGCGGAACGGGCAAGACATTCGTCTAATCAGTCAAGAATCTCAATAACTTGTCCGGAAGCAACGGTTTTGCCGCCTTCGCGGATAGCGAAACGAAGACCTTTGTCCATAGCAACCGGGTGAATCAATTCGATATTAAGCTCGGTATTGTCTCCGGGGAGAACCATCTGCTTGCCTTCGGGAAGATTCACGGTACCGGTGATGTCGGTCGTTCTGAAATAGAACTGCGGGCGATAACCGCTGAAGAACGGAGAGTGACGTCCGCCTTCTTCCTTCGACAATACGTAGACGGTACCCACAAACTTGGCATGGGGAGTAATCGACTTCGGCTTCGCAAGAACCTGTCCACGAACAACTTCTTTCTTATCTACACCGCGCAGCAAAGCACCGATATTATCGCCAGCCTGACCTTCGTCTAGCAGTTTGTTGAACATTTCAACGCCTGTGCATACAGAGTCTTTGGTCTCTTTAATTCCAACGATGGAAACAGGATCGTTCACATGGATGATACCACGTTCAATACGACCGGTAACAACAGTGCCGCGACCAGAAATCGAGAAGATATCTTCGATCGGCATCAAGAACGGCTTGTCAACGGCACGCTCCGGAAGCGGGATATAGGAATCCATCGCGTCGAGGAGGTCCTGGATGCACTTGGTTTTTTCCGGATCATCGGGGTGTTCCATAGCTTCATAAGCCGAACCCTTGATAACGGGAGCATTCTTTCCATCGAATTGGAAGAACGTAAGAAGGTCTCTCATCTCTTCTTCTACGAGTTCGATGAGGTCCGGATCGTCAACCATGTCTACTTTGTTGATGAAAACAACGATTGCAGGTACACCTACCTGGCGGGCGAGAAGAATGTGCTCTCTTGTCTGGGCCATGGCACCGTCGGTTGCGGCAACAACGATTACGGCTCCGTCCATCTGGGCAGCTCCGGTAATCATGTTTTTGATGTAGTCGGCGTGTCCCGGGCAGTCTACGTGAGCATAGTGCCGATGAGCACTCTGATATTCTACGTGCCGGGTGTTGATGGTAATACCACGGGCTTTCTCTTCCGGGGCATTGTCGATTTCATCATAGTTCAAGACTTTGTCACCGAACGTGCGCCCGCAATAAATGGTGATTGCTGCGGTGAGGGTAGTCTTGCCATGGTCGATGTGACCGATGGTTCCAACGTTCACATGTGGCTTTGTTCTCGAAAATTTTTCTTTAGCCATCAGTTCCTCCTTGTGACCTCTTCTATGGTCACAAACTTCATGTTCATAAAGGCAAGACGCCTTTACCTTCATATTGGAGAGACAAACGGCATTCTGTTGTCGAGCAAGGATAAGGGAGGGATCCAGAGGTCGAAAGTCTACAGAGGACTGCCGACATAGTACAGACTTTAAAAGATCTGTAAACTGGAACCACCTTATCATCCAAGCATTTCGAACAGGATGATCGGTTTGGCTCTTGCAACGCCTTCCAGGGCATACCTACCCATTCATGAAGACGCCTTTGCCACTATAGTTGGTTTGACAAATTGTGTCAAGTCGAAATGGCAAAAACAAAAAAACAATAAAAAGACCGAGACTCCGGTGGAGAATCGGCCTTTTTTCGGTATCCAATTCTTAGCGGTTGTGTGCTGAGAAGGCCTTGTTGGCTTCCGCCATCCGGTGCGTATCTTCTTTTTTCTTGAAAGCAGATCCGGTATTGGCAAACGCATCCAGCAATTCGGCAGAAAGCTTTTCAGCCATCGATTTGCCGTTTCGACCACGTGCAGCAGTGATAATCCAGCGCATGGCCAATGCTTCGCGACGATTATCTTTAATCTCGACCGGCACCTGATAGGTTGCTCCGCCTACTCGACGAGATTTGACCTCGACAACCGGCTTAACATTTTCAAGAGCTTTCATAAATACTTCAAGAGCCGGTTCTCCGCTCTTCTGTCCCACAGTCTCAAGCGCTTGATAAATGATACGCGAACTAATCGATTTCTTACCGTCAAGCATCATGCGGCGGATAAACTTCTCCACTACAATACTGTTGTATACGGCATCGGGTAGAATTTCACGTACCGGCGCTACAGTTCTTCTTGCCATGATATTCTTCCTCCGTTAGGCCTTTGGCTTTTTGGCGCCGTATTTTGAACGTCCGCGCTTTCTATCAGAAACCCCGAGGGTATCTTTCGCACCGCGAATGATGTGGTAACGTACACCTGGAAGGTCTTTGACTCTTCCACCACGCATTAAAACTACCGAGTGCTCCTGGAGGTTGTGGCCGATTCCAGGTATATAGGCGGTCACTTCAATTCCATTGGAAAGACGCACACGGGCAACCTTCCGAAGAGCCGAGTTAGGTTTCTTCGGTGTAACGGTCATAACTCTGGTACAGACTCCACGCTTCTGAGGACATCCCTGCAATGCGGGGGCCTTGGTCTTGTTTGCCTTCGTGGAACGACCATATCGTATCAATTGGTTAATAGTAGGCATCTGTTCGATACACTCCCTTTGTTCTGTTTCACGGCAGGCTCCACATGAGCCCGTCATCTTCGAGCCGGTCTTTCCGACTCCATATCTATCTCATTTCCAAAGTCAGCATGTAGAGCCTCAAACCTTCTGGAGGACAGTGGGGAAGATTAATCTTCGTCACTGTCATTCTCTTCGGAGTCTCCACCTTCGGATATTGTCTCCCCTAAGTCGTCGATATCGAAATCATCGTCGTCTTCGAACATCTCGGAACGTCGCGCACCAATAATCGACTGCACTTTCTCTCCAAGATCGATCGGATTATCTTCTTTAACTCTTATTGAACGATACCGCTTCATTCCGGTACCGGCAGGAATAAGATGACCGATGATGACGTTCTCTTTGAGACCGCGCAACACATCTCTACTACCAGCTATCGCAGCATTTGTCAAGACCTTGGTCGTTTCCTGGAAGGATGCGGCCGAGATAAACGAATCGATGCTTAGCGAAGCACGGGTAATACCGAGAAGGAGCGGGCGGGCATCGGCCGGCTGGCCTCCGTCTCGAATCACGCGCTCGTTTTCCTCATTGAAGCGGAATTTATCGACCTGCTGCCCTTGGATGAATTTTGTATCTCCAACGTTGATGATTTCTACTTTTCTCAGCATTTGACGCACCACAACGCCCAGGTGTTTATCGTTGATGTCTACACCCTGTAGCCGATAGACCTCCTGAACCTCGTCCAGCAAGAACGACTGGAGTGCATTTTCCCCAAGAATGTCGAGTATGTCGTGCGGATCAATCGGACCGTCGCAAAGCCGTTCCGAAGCCTCCACCCTATCGCCGTCGCGAACGAGCAGATGCTTGCTCATCGGAACCAGATGCTTGAACTCATGATTGAAATCATCTTCAACAATGACTACACGCTTGCCCTTTACAATAGGACCGAACTTAACCACTCCGTCTACATGGGACAAAATCGCAGGCGTCTTAGGTCTTCGGGCCTCAAACAGCTCCCCGACGCGTGGCAGACCTCCGGTGATATCCTTAGTCTTTACGCTTTCCTTGAGCAGTTTTGCAATAATCCGGCCTTTTCTGACTTTAATTGCGTCTTCAACGTTGAGGTACGAGGATGCGGGAAGGAAATAGGTGGCCATAACTTTGTCTTCGTCATCAACGATCGCTATACGCGGCTGAAGCGTCTCACTGATATGGTCGGTAATTTTCTTCTCGATGCTTCCCGTTTCTACGTTGACCTCTTCTTTCAGCGTAGTGCCAAGCTTGATGTCGATAAATCGGATCGTACCATCGAATTCGGCAATAATCGGTTCGCTGAACGGGTCAAAGATTGCAATCGCCTCTCCTGCTCGGACGATCATGTCCTCGTGTACGCGCAATTCCGATCCGTTCCGGATATCGAGTTTCTGTTCCTGGGCTACAAGAAGTAGCTGATCGTGGAACAGTCTGATGATACCAACATCGTGCGAGGTTACCTGTTTGCCACGCTTGTCCTTATATAAAGGCACACCGTGATAAACTCGATCACCATCCTGAACCAAAATGGTTTCGTTGCCACCAGTCGGGATAGAAGACAAAACCCGGGAGAATTTAATAAATCCCTTTCTCGTGAACAATCTCGATCCGTTATCCGTTTCGACGATTGAACCAGTGATGTTGTTTATTACCGCATCGTGGCCAAGAACCAATTTATTTTCTTCGGCACCGCTGGTAGCGGTTCCTCCGATATGGAAAGTACGCATCGTAAGCTGGGTACCCGGCTGCCCGATCGATTGAGCTGCGATGATTCCTACCGCCTCGCCGATTTCCACCGGACGATTCGTAGCAAGATTTAGACCGTAACATCTTCGGCAGACACCATGTTTTGCCTCGCAAGTCAGTACGGTACGAATCATCACTGATTCGATACCCGACTCTTCAATCAGACGCGCTTTTTCGAGAGTAATTTCCTCATTCACATCGATGAGAGTCTCTCCGGTTATCGGATGCTTCACTTTTTCCAGCGTATAGCGGCCGACGATCCGTTCGGACAAGGACTCGACGACTTCATCGCCGTCTTTCATCGCCGTCCTCTCGATTCCGTTGATCGTTCCGCAATCGTCATCGTTGATTACGACATCCTGTGCGATATCGACGAGACGACGGGTAAGATAACCGGCTTCGGCTGTCTTGAGAGCCGTATCTGCAAGACCCTTACGGGCTCCGTTCGTGGAAATAAAGAACTCGATAATGGAAAGTCCTTCCCTAAAGTTCGAACGAATGGGGAACTCGATGATATCGCCCGAGGGTTTTGCCATCAGTCCGCGCATACCACCTAGCTGACGAATCTGCGTTTTAGAACCTCTGGCTCCCGAATCGGCCATTAAGTAAAGAGGATTGAAACCGTTCTGACTGGTTTTCAGCTCTTCCATCAAGGCGTTGGATATTTCTTCTGTAGTCTTGCTCCAGACCTCGATAACACGGTTATAACGCTCATCCTGGGTGATGTGGCCTTGCCGGTACTGCTCGCGTATTTCGCTCTGCCTTTGATCTGCATTCTGTACCAAATCGAGTTTTGCTTGGGGCACAATCATGTCCGAAAGCCCGATGGTCGCACCAAACAACGTGGCATACTTAAACCCGATATCCTTAATCGAGTCGAGCATTTTTACCGCCACGGAGGTTTTCTGGGATTTGATCACTTCGCCGACCAGCCGCTTAAGCTCCTTATCGCCGAAACATACATTTTGAAATTCGATCTCGGGCGGCATGTCCATATTAAATATCACTCGTCCGGGAGTTGTTTCGAGTACATTCCCGTTCGGCTGGCGGTATTTGATCAGCGCGTTATATGAAAGCGAGCCTGCATCTATTGCAAGCTGAATCTCGTCATAAGAATCAAAGAACTTGCCGGTTCCTTTGGCGCCTTTCATTTCACGAGTAAGGTAGTTGATACCCAGCACCATGTCTTGAGCGGGGAATACAATCGGTTTACCGTTAGCTGGGTCGAGAAGGTTCGTCGCAGATAACATAAGCGTCCAGCATTCGATCTGTGCAGCCTGAGTCAACGGAACATGCACCGCCATCTGGTCTCCGTCGAAGTCAGCGTTGTAGGCATGACAAACGAGCGGGTGCAGCTTAATGGCCTTGCCGTCGACTAAAACGGGTTCGAACGCCTGGATACCGAGCCGGTGAAGTGTAGGTGCGCGGTTGAGCAATACGGGGTGTTCTTTCACGACATCGTCCAAGATAGCCCATACTTCGGGGGTTTCCTGTTCGACAAGCGTCTTTGCCTTCTTAATATTATAGACAACACCTTTCTGTACCAGCTTTTTCATGATAAACGGCTTGTACAGCTCTAGCGCCATTTTAGCGGGCAGGCCGCACTGATGCAGGCGTAATTCGGGACCGACGACAATAACGGAACGACCGCTGTAGTCGACCCGCTTTCCAAGAAGGTTCTGTCGAAACCGACCCTGTTTTCCTTTGAGCATGTCAGAAAGGGACTTAAGCGGGCGATTGGAGGCACCTTTGACAACGCGCTTCTTTTTAGAATTGTCAAATAATGCATCCACCGCTTCCTGCAGCATCCGCTTTTCATTGCGAATGATGATATCGGGTGCATGTAGCGACATAAGGCGGGTAAGCCGGTTATTGCGGTTGATTACCCGGCGATAGAGGTCGTTCAGGTCGCTCGTCGCAAAACGTCCGCCATCGAGTTGAACCATCGGACGCAATTCAGGCGGAATGACGGGGATTACCGTTAAAATCATCCACTCGGGACGGTTGCCGCTGTCTCTAAAATTTTCTACAACTTCGATTCTCTTGAGCAAGCGCTTGTCAGCCTTGTCGCCTTTCTGAAGCATTTGCTCACGTAACTGAGCCGACAACTCTTCAAGATTAAGGTTCTCGAGCATGACTTTCACCGCCTCGGCACCCATAAGGGCTTGAAACGATTCCCCGTACTGATCGCGGGCGTCATAATATTCTTCTTCGGTGAGCAGCTGCTTGTACTTGAGTTCGGTTTCGCCGGCATTGGTAACGACATACTTCTCATAATAGAGAATCGACTGCAGTGCCGTCCTCGGAATATCGAGCAACAGGCTCATCCGGGAAGGAACTGAACGATAGTACCAGATGTGGGAAACGGGAGAAGCGAGATTGATATGTCCCATTCGTTCTCGGCGAACCTTGAAATGTGTTACTTCTACTCCGCAACGATCACAAATGACGCCCTTATAGCGAATCGACTTGAATTTACCGCAATAGCACTCCCACTCTTTCGTGGTTCCGAAAATCTTCTCGCAGAAGAGGCCGTCGCGTTCCGGTCTTAAAGTTCTGTAATTAATGGTTTCGGGCTTTTTGACTTCACCGTAAGACCACGCGCGGATTTGTTCCGGCGAGGCCAGCTTTATCATGATGCTGTCGAAATCCTGAATTTCTTTCATCCGATATCTCCTGCTTTAGTTGGCAGCGTTCTTCTTGTTAATAAGTTCTTCATCACGTTCCGTAAGGGGAACCTGCTTGCCCTTCGAATCGTATACAGACATATCCAATGCAAGTCCGCGAACTTCTTGAACCAATACGTTGAAAGCTTCGGGCATCCCGGCATTCGTGGCCGGTTCGCCTTTTACGATACTCTCGTAAATCTTGACTCTTCCGTTCATATCGTCAGATTTTATGGTCAGCAATTCCTGCAGTGTATTGGCGGCTCCGTAGGCTTCTAAAGCCCATACTTCCATCTCACCCAGACGCTGGCCTCCGAATTGCGCTTTTCCTCCCAGCGGCTGCTGAGTGACTAGCGAATAGGGTCCCGTCGAGCGGGCATGCATCTTGTCGTCGACCAAGTGGTGTAGCTTCAAATAATAGATATACCCACAGAAAACAGGGTTGACAAAAGCTTCACCGGTGCGGCCGTCGTAAAGCGTGGCCTTTGAATTAAGCGGAAGTCCCGCCTCTTTCATCTTTGCCTCGATTTGATCGACCGATGCCGATTGGAACACCGGAGACGAATACCATTCGTCGAGCTGGTGTGCAGCCCAGCCGAGCTGGGTCTCCATCAGCTGCCCAATATTCATTCGCGACGGAACGCCAAGCGGATTGAGACATACATCAAGCGGAGTCCCGTCTGCCATGAACGGCATGTCTTCTTCGGGAAGTACTCTGGAAACAACACCCTTGTTACCGTGGCGTCCGGCCATCTTGTCGCCTTGCCTCAGCTTGCGCTTCGTAGCAATAAGAACTTTAACCATTTCGTCGACTCCAGGAGGAAGCTCGTCGCCTTCGCTCCGTTTCAATCTCTGGATGTCGATAACGGTACCTTCGGTTCCATGAGGTACTTTTAATGAGGTGTCGCGGACTTCTTTGGCCTTTTCTCCGAAAATTGAATTCAAAAGTTTGAATTCCGGAGTCGTATCCGATTCTGATTTCGGGGTTACCTTTCCGACGAGAATCGATCCGGGACGTACCACGGACCCTATTCTCACGATTCCGTCCTCATCCAGTTGCTCAAGGGTTTTTTCACTGGTATTGGGAATATCACGGGTAAGTTTTTCCGGTCCGAGTTTCGTTTCTCTGATGTCGGTAGTGAACTCTTTGATATGGATTGAGGTATAGATATCCTCTTTCACCACACGTTCCGAAATTAGAACCGCGTCCTCGTAGTTATATCCGTTCCACGGAACGAAACCTACCAGAATGTTCCTTCCGAGAGCAAGTTCTCCATCGTGTGTTGCCGGACCGTCGGCAATGACCATCCCGGCTTCGACGCGCTGACCCGCCGATACGATCGGTTTCTGATTGAAACAGGTGTCTTGGTTGGTCCGTTCGAATTTGCGCATTTCGTATACGTCGACTTCACCTTCGATTTCAGGTTTGTCGGGAGTTATTACAACTCTGATAGAAGAGACATAGGATACCGTACCCGCACGCCTCGCCTTGACCAGCACTCCGGAGTCGTACGCGGTCTTCGCTTCCATTCCTGTCCCGACGTACGGAGCTTCAGGGAACAACAACGGCACTGCCTGCCGCTGCATGTTCGAGCCCATCAGCGCTCGGTTTGCATCGTCGTGCTCGAGGAAAGGAATAAGAGATGCGGCAACGCTGATAACTTGTTTCGGCGACACGTCCATGTAACGAATTTCTTTGGCCGTTCTGGTAGTGTAATCACCGCTTCGCCTGACAGGGATATCCTGTTCGAGAAAATTACCTTCGCCGTCGATATGTGCATTTGCCTGGGCAATAAAGAACTTCTCTTCGTCATTAGCATCGAGATAGCGGTATTGGTCGGAAACCTTTCCCTCAACGACTTTGCGGTATGGACTTTCAAGAAATCCATGCTCGTTGACTCGAGTGTAGTTCGCCAGAGATACAATCAAACCGATGTTCGGACCTTCAGGAGTTTCGATCGGGCACATACG
Source organism: Spirochaetales bacterium (assembly GCA_012729295.1). Lineage (GTDB taxonomy): Bacteria > Spirochaetota > Spirochaetia > Sphaerochaetales > Sphaerochaetaceae > JAAYDK01. The sequence continues at coordinate 17,452 of JAAYDK010000142.1, forward strand.
TCCATAGTGGGTGTAGTGTACGTCACGAACTTCGAATCCAGCCCGATCACGAGAAAGACCTCCGGGGCCCAGAGCGTTGAGACGTCTTTTGTGGGTCAATTCGGCCAACGGGTTTACCTGATCCATAAACTGGCTCAATTGGCTCGAACCGAAGAATTCTTTGATAGCGGCGACTACCGGCTTAATGGAGATCAAATCCTGAGGCTTGACCTGACTTGTTTCAAGATTCATCCGCTCGCGTGCGATACGTTCCATTCGTGCAAAAGCGCCGCTGAGTTGATTCTGCAACAGCTCGCCTACCGAACGAACACGTCTGTTTCCCAGATGGTCGATATCGTCGACGTTTTCTTCTCCGATGTAAACTTTTATAAGGAACGCCATCGTGTTGACGATATCTTGGGGAACGAGAACGGTGAGGTCGGTACTTGCATTTTCATCGCTTTCTTCGTCACCCGAACCGAACTTTTTATTGAATTTATAACGACCGACACTACCCAAATCGTACCTTCGATTCGAGAAGAACATATCGGGCAAGTCTTTTTCTGCACGCTCGATGGCAATCATTTCTCCAGGCTGGAGAACCGAATAGATTGGAGAAAGCACATCTTCTTTGGTTGGTTCGTCGTTGCCTTCCTGAGTATATTTTGCATCCTCTACTTCGAGACAATTAAGAATAATTCTGGAATGGAGCGACTGGTCAGCCTCTTCATCAATAACTTGAATCGCCGTTACGCCGTCTTTGACTAACTCGGTAATAGCAGTCGGTGATAACTCATCACCGGCACGTAGGCGTTTTACCTTTTGTCCGTCTTTTTCTACCCAAATGTCGTTATATGCAACCGAGCCGACCAGCAAATTGTTAGCACTCTGGTCCTGTGACAACTCGACCGTTTTCGATTCATAAAAATGAGAAACGATTTTCTGGCGGCTGTCTAGACCGATTGCACGAAGAAACAGCGTACCCAAAATGCGTTTTTTTCGATCTATTTTCGCAAAAATCAGCTCTTTCTTCTTGTCATCGATCTCAAATTCCAACCAAGACCCGCGATAGGGGATAATTCTTGATGAATATACACCTTTTTCATTGGAAAATATTACACCCGGCGAACGATGAATCTGACTTACGACAACTCGTTCGGCTCCGTTGATAATGAACGTACCGCGTTCGGTCATCAGAGGAATATCTCCGAAAAAGATATCGCGCTGTCTCAGTTCTCCGTTAGAAGTGAATTCCAGCGTAATTTTGGCTTTAATAGGTACCGAGTATGTTCTGCCCTTGCGCTTGCATTCCATTTCGGAAAATTTGTTATTGTCAAAATCGATGGTATAGCCGTCATAGTGAAGACACATTTCGCCATTCTGACTTTCAATCGGGAATGTCGATTGGAACACTTGCTCTAAACCAAAAGTCGGATTCGGAGGAAGATCTTGCTTGAGACGTTCGAGTTGCAGGAACCTCTCGTAAGACTCGAGTTGAATGCCGACCAGATTCGGCAACTCGCAGACTTCCTTATAGTTGGCCCCGACATATTTTCGTTGGATGGATTTGCCTTTGGCAACCATTGGTACCCTCCACAGGTTGTGAGTGCGCACTATCGGACACACGGTCCAAAAGACTCACATCGGATTAGGGAACATATCCGAATCTCTTTGACGAAATCCGGAACAAAGACACGACCGGCCACCGGAACCTCTCCGGTGGCTGGCTTCAGGCAGATGCCTGGTCAGTAAACATGAAAACCGAATTATTTGACTTCAATAACAGCGCCTGCAGCTTCGAGCTTCTCTTTGATGTTCTTTGCTTCATCTTTCGAGACAGCCTCCTTGATTGCTCCGCCAGCGGTAACCAGATCCTTAGCCTCTTTCAGGCCAAGACCGGTAATAGCGCGGACTTCTTTGATGACGGGAATCGTTTTGCCTTCCCCAACGCTCTTGAGGATTACATCAAACTCGGTCTGTTCCTCGACCTCTTCAACAGCAGCAGCCGCTCCGGCACCGGCGGCAGCAACAGCCACGGCAGCAGTAACACCGAACTTCTCTTCCATCGCTTTAATAAGCTCGGAAATCTCCAACATCGTCATGTTCGCGATAGACTCGAGGATCTCTTCTCTAGTAGCCATATTATCTTCTCCTTATGATTGTGTACGGTAGTAGCAGGTCTACGTGAAGACTAATACCGTATTAATTTTGATTTGCGTCGACAATAGCTTGCAACGTTCGTACGAATTTCGCCAGGGGCTCCTTCATCGTTCCCATGAGCATAGCGATTAGATCAGATCTCGAAGGAAGCTTGCTGTATGCTTCAATCTGCGTCTGGTCATATACTTTTCCAGCGATATAGGCACCTTTGACTTGCAAAGGAGCTCCTTTAGAAAAATCAAATAAAATCTTTGAAACTGCATTCGATGCGTCTTCACCCCTTACGAGAGCGATTGCGGTAGGTCCGGTTAATGACTTATCCGTTCCAGTATGATTCAGATTGTTGAGTGCGATCTTCGCGAATCTATTCTTCACGACGCGATAACCAGCTTCTTTTCCCCGTAGCTGATTGCGAAGATTGGTGATCTGCTCAACAGTCATCCCTCTGTAATCGGTAAAGATATACGAATCGTATTGCGAGAATTCAGAGGTGATTTCCTGTACTGCATCGATTTTTTCTTGTGCTTTTCGAGCTTCAAACTTAGCCATTGCTCTCCTCCTAGTTCTCTTTCACGACGACCATGACACCAGGGCCCATGGTGGAACTGAGTGAAATACTTTTAAGATAGTCGCCTTTTGCGTCGCTGGGTTTCTTTCGCATTACTTCTGCAAGTACCGCGGTGGCGTTCTCGGAGATTTTCTCCGCTGTCATCGAAACCTTACCGATCGCGAGGTGAACGACTCCGGTCTTGTCCGAACGAAATTCTACACGGCCTTGGCGGAGTTCTGCGATTGCCCCTTTCAAGTCGAACGTTACCGTCTGAGTCTTCGGGTTGGGCATCAAACCCCGGCGTCCGAGAATCGGACCAAGACGGCCGACATCCTTCATCATGTCCGGTGTTGCCACCGCGATATCAAAATCGAGCCAGCCTTCCTTGATCTTCTCGATCAAGTCATTATCACCGACAAAGGTAGCTCCGGCATCGAGTGCTTCCTGGGCTTTCTCGCCCTTGGCAAACACCAAGATTCTCTTTTCTGCAGAGAATTGATGGGGAAGAACCACTGTATCGCGAACCGATTGGCTCTTCTTCAGCGAAAGGTTCAGCGAAAGCTCCACCGTCTCGTCAAATTTTGCGAAGGCAACCTTTTTCACAAGCTCGGCAGCCTCGGCAAACGAATACTGCTTGGTTTTGTCAATCTGCTTATACGCAGCAAGATATTTCTTTCCGTGCTTCATATTACGCCTCCACCTCGACACCCATGCTTCTCGCGGTGCCGGCGATAATCTTCTTGGCTGCTTCCAAATCGTTGGCATTGAGATCGGGCATCTTCATCTTGGCGATATCTGTCAGCTGCGTTTGGGTTAGTTTTGCCACTTTCTGATTGTGGGGAACACCCGAACCCTTGTCGATTCCGCATGCTTTTTTGATCAGCACGGCAGCTGGTGGAGTCTTCAGGATGAACGTAAACGTTCTGTCCGCGTAGATAGTAATCACTACGGGAATGATAAGCCCAGGTTCGTAGGCCTTCGTTTTATCATTGAACTGTTGGACAAACTGCGGTGCACTAACGCCATGGGGTCCGAGTGCGGGACCTACCGGCGGTGCAGGCGTAGCCTTCTGGGCAGGACACTGCAACTTTACGATAGCAGTAACCTTTTTTTTAGCCATATTCTTCTCTCCTTACGCGGATTCAAACACCGCGTTGGTAATAGCGCCTTCAAAAGAAGGCTCCCACCTCCTGTCTCCGAAGACAGTGAGGAGTGTTTTCAAAAATCAATCGAATGTCATGCGGCCAAGGCCCACACACGCGATCTTTTATATCTTCTCCACTTGGAGAAAATCAACCTCGACGGGAGTGGAACGACCGAAAATACCAACAAGAACCCTCAACTTACCCTTCTCAAGGTTAACTTCTTCGATCGTACCGGTGAAGGTCTCAAACGGACCTTCGATAATTTTAACCTGCTCGCCTGCACTAAAGGTCTGCTTCGGACGGAGTGTTTTGTCAGTCTTGATCTCACCCGTCTTCTGCAATATTCCTTTGAGCTCGTCGCTGGTCAGCGGTGTCGGCTTTTTACCGTCAAGCGATCCTACGAATCCGGTGACACCCTGAATCCGCTTGATTTGCGAGCAAAACATCTCCCACTGATATTCTGGCAAATCCATCTCGACCAGAATATAACTTGGGAGAATTTTCCGCTTGACCGTTTTTTTTACGCCGTCTTTAACTTCAACAACTTCTTCGGTAGGCACCTTGATATCGGAAACGACTTCAGCAAAGTGATGATCGCTCTCCATTATCTTGCGGATTGTCTTTTCAATCTTATTTTCATACCCCGAATAGGTGTGAACTACATACCAGCCTTTCGCCATCTTCTCTCCTAGAATAATAGATTGACACCCTGGACAAGCAGGAAGTCAACCAATCCGAGGATGAGCGCGATAACCACGGTAGAAATCATGACGACTTTCGTCGAGGCAATCACTTCATCGCGGCTAGGCCATACGACTTTTTTCAACTCGTGATGCGATTCTTTAAAATATCGAATCAACTTGTTCATCACAAAACTCCCTTTTTTCCAAGCATCGAACAGGCCAGGTAGGACTCGAACCTACAACATCTGGTTTTGGAGACCAGCGCTCTGCCATTGGAGCTACTGACCTGTACGATACTCGAACGTGTCTATTTGATTTTCGTCTCGCGATGAAGCGTGTGTTTGTGCTCAAACGGACAATACTTATTCAACTCGAGCTTCCCCGGAGTGTTACGACGGTTCTTCTCGGTAGTATAATTCTTCTGCTTACACTCTGTGCACTGCAATGCGATCTTTTCAACTGGACCTTTCTTCTTACTGCTGCTGGCCATGTTTAGACTCTCCTCATGTGGATTGCTCCACGTGCTTTTCGGCACCAGATAAACAAGCCCTCGATCGGATTTGAACCGATGACCCCCACCTTACCATGGTGGTGCTCTACCGACTGAGCTACAAGGGCAAAAAAAACAACGACCGGACACACCGAAACACCCGTGTCTTCGGTCGAGCAGAAGTCAAAGTAGCAAATCGACACTGTTTTGTCAATATAGGTTATAGTTATTGCGTTAACCTTTGTTTATCGCGAGGTTGCATCGTTTAACTCTTTCGTAATACTATTCGACCGGATCATACGTTACATTTTGTCGACGTATCAAGAGGAGCATATGGAGAACCATTCATCACATACCCGTTTTTCCCCGTCAAGTGAAGCGATCAAGATAGATTTTGCCGAACATCTGAAGTATTCGCTTGATGCAGACGAAGTACACGGCACCGAACATACACGGTTTACCGCTTTAGCATATACCATCAGAGATCGAATCATCCACCAATGGCACCAAAGCCGTTTTGTTCAACGACAAGCCGATACAAAGCGCGTATACTATCTTTCTCTAGAATTCCTGATGGGCCGCGCAATGACGAACAATGTTGCTAATTTAGGATTGGAACGCGAAGTACGGGAGGCTCTTTCATCACTTGGATACGCGTATGAGGAAATCATTGAAGTCGAACCCGACGCCGGTCTCGGCAATGGTGGGCTCGGCCGTCTCGCGGCTTGCTTTCTCGATTCGATGGCTACTTTAGACATTCCAGCCTACGGCTACGGCATCCGCTACAATTACGGAATTTTTAGACAACACCTTCGAAACGGATGGCAATCGGAACAACCGGACAACTGGTTAAGGTACGGCAATCCTTGGGAAATCCAGAGAGACGATCTGCGTTTTACCGTTAACTTCGGCGGGGAAGTCAACGTATTCCGCCAGCACGGTAAGGACGTTTTTAAGTGGACCGGTGCGGAACAGGTACTTGGAACCGCATACGATATGCCGATAGTCGGGTATGGAGGTACCACGGTTAATACGTTACGACTTTGGAGTGCGAAAGCTACTGAAGAGTTCAATTTTCAAGAATTCAACGAAGGTGATTACGTCGAAGCCGTCCGTTCCCGTATCTTGGCTGAGAATCTGAGCCAAGTTCTTTACCCGAATGACACGCTTTATATGGGCAAGGAACTCAGGTTAAAGCAACAGTACTTCTTCGTTGCCTGCTCGTTGGCAGATATCGTACGACGCTTCAAGCGCCAGAATGCGCCGTGGTCCAAATTTCCTTCTGCTGCGGCGATTCAGCTTAACGACACGCATCCTTCGCTCGCGATTCCGGAACTTATGCGCATTCTAGTCGACGAAGAAGACCTCGAATGGGACGAGGCATGGAATATCACCATCAATACCATGGGTTATACAAACCATACCCTCATGCCCGAAGCATTGGAAAAATGGCCGGTTCCCATGCTCAGTTCAATTCTTCCGCGACATATGCAGATTATTTATGAAATAAATCATCGATTTCTGCAAAAAGCGGTTTCGTTTTTCCCGCTTCAGCCGGAGGCACTTAGAAAGCTCAGCATAATCGAAGAAAGTAATCCGAAACAGGTCAGAATGGCAAATCTCTCGATTATCGGAACCCATTCGACCAATGGAGTTGCAGCTTTGCATTCAAGATTACTGAAAGAACGAATGTTCCCCGAATTCGCAACTGTTTTTCCACAAAAATTCAACAATAAGACAAACGGAATTACTCAGCGAAGGTGGCTTTTGAACGCCAACTTCCCACTTGCCGAGAAAATTACATCGGCAATCGGCGATGCTTGGATTACCGATTATCAGCGAATCGCAGATTTGGAGCCATTTTCCGAAGACAGCGCATTCCGTAAAGAATTTATCGCTATCAAGCGTAAGGCAAAAGTGGAAGCCCAGTCGTTCATCAGACAAGACTGCGGGATACAGCTAAATCCCGATACCCTGTTCGATACGCAAGTAAAGCGAATCCACGAGTATAAACGACAGTTACTCAATGCTCTTCACATCGTCATGCTTTATCAGAGATTGAAGGAAGGAAAACTGCAGGATTTCCCCCCCACAACATTCCTATTTGGAGGAAAAGCCGCTCCCGGGTACGTGAATGCAAAGCTCATCATAAAATTTATCAATAATATTGCAAAAGTTATCAATAGCGATCCTGCTGCAAAAGATTTGCTTCAAGTCCATTTTCTTCCCGACTATCGTGTGACGATGGCTGAAAAGCTGATTGCCGCTACAGACTTATCGGAACAGATTTCGACTGCCGGATTTGAGGCCTCGGGTACGGGTAATATGAAATTCATGTGCAATGGGGCCCTCACCATCGGTACGATGGACGGGGCTACCATCGAAATGGCCGAAGAAGCCGGTGAAGAAAACATGTTTATCTTCGGCCACAAGGCAGAGGAAATCGAAGCGATGCGGCCATCGTATGATCCATATGATTGGGTATTGCGCGATCATGCAATCAAAAACGCCGTAGACTTGATATTCTCCGGATTCTTTAATGTTTCGGAACCACATATTTTTGAACCGCTCAGACAAGCTTTGTTCGATCAGGGTGACCGATACTTTCATTTTGCAGATTTGAGATCGTATGCCGACATGCATGATCAAGCATCCTTCTTATACTACAACAACATCGACGAATGGGCACGAAAGGCAATCGTCAACATCGCACGCTCAGGCAAATTCAGTTCGGACCGGACAATTTTGGAGTATGCAACGGGGATTTGGCATGTAAAGCGCTGCCCGATTGAAAAAGACCAATCGGCTCATTCAACAATGCGAACTGCAAGAAAGAGGTAGCAGTAAAAACGTCGTCGAGAGACGGCGTTTTTGCTTATGGAAGGAATTGGGACAACCATGAACCGAATTTTGAAAATACAGGGGCAAAAAGAAGAGCGGGTAAAAAATTGGCCGTTTTAAATTCCTTTACCTTAAGTAAGGATAAACCGATCATCAACAGCAGTATTCCGCCAGCGGCGGTTAGCTCGGCAAGGCCTGCTTCGCCGAGCAACGGCGAAATCCAAGAACCTGCCAGAGTGAAGAAGCCTTGATAGACGAGTATGACAATAGCAGATCCGAATACCCCGGGACCGTATGCAGCGGCAAATATGATCGCCATGCATCCGTCCATCACCGATTTAATGAGTATGAGATCATACTCGCCCTTCGTCCCTGCAGCAATCGAACCGACAATAGACATTGCTCCAGAACAAAATAATATTGAAGAGTTTAGAAATCCTCTTGCGAACATCGAACCAGATTCAGGTGTGATGGATTCTGTCCGTTTGCGTTCAAACAGCGAACCGAGTTTGAGAATAGCCTCTTCGATGCCAATCAGATAGCCGAGCAATCCTCCGGCGACGATTGAGAAAATCAATACGAGATAACTTTTAGTTTGCAAAGCCATCTGAATTCCGATGACAATCGTCACCAGACCCGATGCGGTAAAAACGACCTGCTTGAACTGATCTTTGAGTTTTGCTCCGATTAATAATCCGAGCGTTGTTCCAATCAGTACCGCTATGCTGTTTATATACGTGGCAATCATGACAGCGAGTATAATCGCATTGCCAGCATTATTTCAATCATGGTACTCTTGCGGTATATGGAATGTATCATTTTAGCTGCCGGATTGGCTAACCGAATGTCGAATCAGGTCAAGCTACTGTTGCCTTATGAGGGAAAGCCGCTAATCGTTCATGCGGTGCGTGCTGCCCTCGACGCAGTAGACCGAGTTGTGGTCGTTACCGGCTTTCACGCCGAAGCAGTAGTCGAAGCGCTTCGCACACTGCTGTCGCAACACCTTAGCATTGTCTATAACGAACAATTTCACTTAGGTCAATTTGCTTCCACTCAGGTGGGAGTTCGTGAGATTTCTCCTGATACCGATTTTTTTATCTCGATGGCCGACCTACCGCTGATCCGTTCCGACCATTATCGGCTATTGATTCCAATGCTCGAGACACACGACGCGATACGTCCGTATGTCGGTCTTACACCGGGTCATCCGGTATTGCATCATCGTCGTCTGAGAGAAGAGATTCTTCGTCTGCCATCCTCATCGAGCATGAATACGTTCCTGAATCAAAAGGATGTAATCCGATACGATGCCGATGATCCTGCATGGATCACCGACATCGATACCAAAGAAGATTACCTGCATATCATCGGTCCGATCTCGCCTTCCGTGACATGACAATCTCGTCGTTATGTGCGGTTAAAACAATCGAATCACCTTCGGCAAACTGTCCGGCCAAGATCATTTTAGCCAATGGATTTTCAACGAGGTTCTGAATAGTCCTCTTAATCGGCCTCGCGCCAAATTCCGGTGTATAGCCTTTTTCAGCGATTAGTGAAGATGCTTTCTCATCATAATCGAGCGTAAGATTTCGTTTTGCCAGTCGCTGTGCGAGCAGAGCCATTTGCAACTTTACGATTTGGGCAATCTGTTCTTTCCCGAGTCGCCTGAATACGATCAACTCATCGATTCTATTGATGAATTCGGGGCGAAACGAAGCTTTTACGATAGATTCTACTGCAGCCTTCGCCGCCTGTTCATCCGGAGTATGCAGCAGCTCGTTACTTCCGAGGTTGCTCGTCATGATTACAATAGTATTGGTAAAATCGACAACCCTACCCTGACCGTCTGTCAAACGCCCGTCGTCGAGCAGCTGGAGCAATACGTTAAAAACTTCCGGATGGGCTTTCTCGATTTCGTCGAAAAGAATGACTGAATACGGTCTGCGGCGAACGACTTCGGTCAATTGGCCGCCCTGATCGTAGCCTACATAACCAGGAGGAGCTCCAATCAGTCGGCTGACTGAGAATTTCTCCATATATTCGCTCATATCGATTCGCGTCAGAGCCTTTTCGTCATCGAAGAGGAATGAAGCCAGTACTTTAGCCAGCTCGGTTTTGCCTACTCCGGTAGGACCGGCAAATAAAAACGATCCCAACGGTCTTCGTTCATCTCCGATTCCGGTCTTATTGCGTCTGATGGCATTGCTTACAGCTACAACGGCTTCGTTTTGCCCTATGACTCGTTCGGAAAGGATTTTTTCCAAATTCACATATTTTTCCATCTCCGAAGAAAGCATCTTGGCTACCGGGATGCCTGTCCAGTTGGAAACGATTCGCGCAATGTCGTCATCCGAGACTTCTTCACGCAACAATGGAGATCCGCTTTGCTGGAGATTGTTCAGCTGAGTCGTACCGGTTTCGATGTCTTTCATTAAAGAAGGAATCAAACCGTGTTTGATTTCGGCAGCACGTGCAAGATTTCCCTGCCTCTCTGCCTGGACTTCCTCTTGTTTCAGTTGTTCGAGCTTCGCCTTTTTCTCACGAATCGTTGCAATTGCCTGTTTTTCATTCATCCAGCGCAGGTGCAATGCATCACGTTGGGTCTGCAAATCAGAGAGCTCAGACTGGATTTTCTCCATGCGTTTTATCGAAGCTTTGTCTGTCTCCCTACCTAATGCCTGCCGTTCGATATTCAGTTGGAGAATCTTGCGTTCGATTTGATCGAGCTCGACCGGCTGGCTTTCGATTTCCATCTTCAGCTGGCTGGCAGCCTCATCTACAAGGTCGATTGCCTTATCCGGCAGGAACCGGGCGGTTATATAGCGATCAGATAATAAGGCAGCAGCAACGAGCGCTTCATCCTTAATCCGCACGCCGTGGTGGACTTCGTAACGTTCCTTAAGGCCGCGTAATATCGCAATCGTATCCTCAACTGACGGTTCTTTTGTATACACCGGTTGGAATCGTCGTTCAAGCGCTTTATCGCTCTCGATATGCTTGCGGTATTCGTCCAGCGTCGTCGCACCTACTGCCCGTAGCTCTCCGCGTGCCAATGCAGGTTTCAAGAGATTCGAGGCATCGGTCGAGCCTTCGGCTGCACCGGCACCGACAAGAGTATGCAATTCGTCGATAAATAAGATGACAGACCCTTCGGAGCTAACAATTTCGTTGATGACAGCCTTCAAACGTTCTTCGAATTCACCTCGAAATTTTGCTCCGGCAATCAATGCTCCGAGATCCAGCGCCAGTAATCTCTTATCCTTGAGAGAATCGGGAACGTCGCCTGCAACGATTCGCTGGGCAAGTCCTTCTACGATTGCTGTCTTGCCCACTCCCGGTTCTCCGATAAGTACCGGATTATTTTTTGTTCTCCGTGACAAAACCTGCATGACACGCCGAATTTCATCGTCACGACCGATGACAGGATCGAGTTTTTGCGATCGTGCCAAAGCCGTCATGTCCTTACAATATTTCTCCAAAGACTGGTAGCGGCCTTCCGGATTTTCATCGGTAACGCGCTGATTACCGCGCACCAGCTGAAGTGCCTTAAGGACATTATCCTTATTGATTCCCAAGGAACGCAACTGACGGCTCAACGGACAGTCGTCTGCTAATACTGATAACAGATAATGCTCCGCACTAATGTACTCGTCTTTAAACAAAGAAGCCTGTTTTTCTGCTGCATACAATTGTTCTGCAAGCTTTGGAGCGAGCGAACTCTGCCCAGATTGCCCGTATGTCTTCGGCATTCTCTCTACGAGTTTGACGACTTCATTCTCGAGCTGGCTTCTAGGGATTCCGAGGCGGTCGAATAAAGGACCGAACAAACCGTCTTCCTGTTGTAAAAGCGTAAGAAACAGGTGTTCGCTTTCAATCTGCGGATTATGATATTCGCGCGCAAGAGAATCAGCGCTCTGGATTCCTTCGCGCAATTTAATGGTCATCTTGTCGAAATTCATTGATCAACCCTCACAAGTAGTATGATCGGCACGCAAAGAGAATATACCCAATTAAAGAGGCAGGCGGCAAATGAGTTGGATACTTCGGTCAGGCAAGTTGGGTATGGGTTGTCGGTTCGAGCAACGTCATGTAGTTTGCCACGACCTCTTTTGCTCCCACCGCATCGAAGGCATCAAGAAATGCCAGTTGGAAGCAGAACGACTCCAGTAGAATCACCAGATGTTGCGTAATCTTATTGATGTCGCAAGAGCGAACCTGTCCATTACTGATGCCGATTCGCAATAGGCGTTTGAAGAGAATATGTAGTTTCGCAGTCCTTCGAAAGATGATGTCTGAGAAATCCATACCCTCTTTCTTAAGCTGGAGCATAACATCCATAAGCGAGGTTAGCTCATTTCGATACTGCTTAGACATATCGATGATATCGTTACAGATGGTGTTGATGCGGATAAGTACCGAATCCGCCGTATTCCAGGCATAATCGGCATACTTGGCAAACATTCTGCCGGTGACTAATTTTACAGCGTAGTAATAGATCTGTTCTTTGTCCTTAAAGTACTGGTAGATGGTCGGTCTTGAAATCCCGCATTCTGTAGCTATGAGCGAAAGGTTCGAGTCCCGGTAGCCTTCACGGGCGAATACCTTCAGCGCTGTTTGGAGAATTTTTACTTTTCTTTCTTCATGATCTATCTTTTTTGGCATACTCTCTGTCGGCGACCTCTCGAATCGTTCTTATATGTGCTACACTATAGCATGAATACGTCAAATACGCTATAGAATTACGCAATAAGGAAAAAGGAGCGCATTTCATGATAGTCGGATGGATAGTTCTGTTAGTCGGTCTGCTGACGGTATCAGTGGTAGTAGTTGCTCTCATAAGAACGGCGATTGCTAAAAGCAAGCACAATAAATTTTTTGAATCAAAAAATTTACCAAAGATTACAGTTGATCGTGAAGTAGCCAAAGTACATCTGGCTGAAGCAATCGCCTGTAAAACAATCGGGGGCCGAGATTGGGCTATGGTCGATACTGGTGAATTCACCCGATTCAGGAATGTTCTTAGAGATGCGTACCCGCTAATACATTCCAAACTAACTGTTCGACAGATCTCAGCTGACAATCTTGTATTCGTATGGGAAGGAAGCGACACTCATGCCGAACCTGTTTTATTTTGCGCTCATCAAGACGTGGTTCCTGCGGTGGAAGAACAATGGACTCACAGTCCCTTCGGAAAAGACATTTCGGACGGGTATGTATGGGGTCGGGGTAGTTTTGATATGAAGGGGCAATTGATCGCCATGCTTGAGGCAGTCGAGCAATCGCTGAAAGAAGGTGTTATCATTCAAAGATCGCTGTGGATTGCACTCGGGTGCGATGAGGAAATCCGTGGTGAGAATGGTGCGAAGATTATTGCGCAAACATTGTTTGATGAGCATCGCAGATTTGCGTTTGTATTCGACGAAGGCGGGGCTGTAGCCAAAGGCTTTTTTTCGATGCTCACCCAACCGGTAGCCGTAGTAGGGATGGCGGAGAAGTCTTATGCCGATGTACGACTGACCTACCGCGGTCACGGTGGACATTCCAGTACCCCCGAGCATCCTACTCCGGTTGCCCGCCTTGCCCGCGCAATCCATCGTATCGAACAAAAGCGCCGACCAGCACGGTTCATCGCTCCAATCAAGGCCATGATGCACTCTCTGGCTCTCGAAAGTCCGCTACCGATAGCAACAGTCCTGTACAATCCAAATTTGTTCAAACCTCTTATCGTTTCGTTATTTTCCAAAAATTCGACGATGAATGCGTTGATTCGGGACACACTGGCGGCCACTATGGTGCACGGCAGCGATGCTCCGAATGTAATCGGTGCAGTAGCGACAGCGAATATTAATATCAGAATGTTGTGCGATACACAGCTGGAAGAATTGATCGATTGGATGAAAAGGGTCATGAAAGACGAGCAGATAGAGGTAGCGGTCGCCTCTTCTAGCCCTGCTTCAAAAGCAACCGATTCGAAACACCCGAATATCGAACCGTTCTTCTGCGCCATTCGCGAGACGTTTAGCGATGCGGTGGTGTGTCCATACATCATGACCGGCGGCTCTGATGGATTATGGTACGAACAGGTCTCCGATTGTGTCGTAAGATTCTCCCCGTTCGTTATGGATAAGAACGAACTAGGAAGAATGCACGCCAACGACGAACGACTGTCGATAGACAATCTGGCAAAGGGTATCGAATTCTATCGGAGACTCATCGTACGATTATAATCAGATTTCAAAGGGGCACAGCGTCGCAACAAGAACAGCCTTGATGGTGTGCATACGGTTTTCGGCTTCATCGAAAACCACCGAATGTTTGCTTCTAAAAACTTCGTCGGTCACTTCCATCTCTTTCAAACCGAAACGCTGGTACACATCGGCCGCTATTGCAGTGTTTGTGTCATGGAAGCTTGGCAGGCAATGTTCAAAAATCACCTCGGGATTACCAGATGCTTTTACCAGATCCATGGTAACACGGTAGGGCTCAAGCAATTGTATCCTTTCGGCTGTTTTCGCTTCCTCTCCCATCGATACCCAGACATCGGTATAGATGATATCGGCGTCTTTAACAGCTTCAAAAGGATCGACTGTACATCGAATATCGCTATGAGTATCGCTTGATATTGTGGCGAGTTCGGCAAGAAATTCAGAAGGGATAGTAAGCTCTTTAGGCGATGCAACCGTACATGCCATACCGACTTTTGCAGCACCGATCATCAATGCTTTCGCAACATTGTTGCGTCCATCGCCGATATAAACGAGCTTCATTTTATGTAACGGTTTGTCGATATGCTCCATAGCTGTCATAAAATCGGCGAGTACCTGTGTCGGATGATCGTCGTCGGTCAATCCGTTATAAACAGGAACACCCGAATAGGCAGCCAAATCTTCCACGAGCTTTTGGTCGGATCCTCGATATTCGATTGCGTCATAATATCGCCCGAGTACTTTTGCGGTATCTTCGATCGACTCTTTTTTTCCCATCTGGCTGTTGGTAAGGAACGTTACCTGGGCTCCTTCATCGAAAGCAGCTACCTCAAACGCACAGCGCGTTCTTGTCGAGGTCTTGTCGAAGATTAACACGATGTTTTTGCCTGCCAGCAGAAGGTCTCGGCGGCCGTTACGCTTTTTGTCCTTGAGTCTAATTGCCAAATCGAGCAGATGTAGTATCTCCTCGGTTGAAAAATCTTTCAGCGTTAGTAGGCTCTTCCCGGTCATGTTCATCGTGATTCCTCCTGTTCTTCCGAATCTTCACTATCCGAAGCATTATTCCAATCCATTTTCAGCATATTTTGAGCATCAGAAACGGGCAACTCTTCGACCGAGGTAAGACGGCGACGAATCGTTGTAGATTTCTTGGTCGCCAAATCTAAATCTCCCGAAGCCTGATCAAGACGTTTCTTCGTTTTTTCCAACAACTCTCCAAATTTCCCGAATTCGGTCTTTACCGCTCCCAACACTTTCCAGACTTCACTGGAACGCTGTTGTATGGCTAATGTCTTGAAACCCATCTGCAGACTGTTAAGCAAAGCTGCCAGAGTAGTGGGGCCTGCCAAAACTACATGATGGTTGCGCTGTAGTTCGTCGACGATTCCCGGCATATTAAGTACTTCTGCATATAATCCCTCGAATGGCAAAAATAAGATTGCAAAATCGGTCGTATGGGGAACGTCGATATATTTATCGGCAATATCCTTCGCCTCGCTTTTAATTCTGATCCTGATTGCCTTTCGGGCAGTTTCGCTCAGATCGAGATTCCCTTCTTTTTGTGCGTCAAGAAGCCGTTCGTAATCCTCTTTTGGAAATTTGGCATCGATAGGGAGGAACACTTTGGAATCCTTGTCCCCCTTTCCAGGCAGACGTACGGCAAATTCAACTCTATCAGAGCTTCCCTGCTTCACTGCTACATTGGTAACATACTGATCGGGAGCCAAGATATCCTCAAGAATGGCGTGGAGTTGAAATTCACCGAGAATCCCGCGTGTTTTCACATTCCCGAGGACTCGCTTGAGGTCTCCCACTCCGTCTGCGAGTGTCTGCATCTCGCCCAAGCTCTTGTTGACTACCGTCAATTGCTCGCTTACCAATTTGAAAGACTGACCTAGACGTTCTTCAAGCGTGGCATGAAGTTTTTCGTCGACGGTAGCCCGGATATGTTCAAGTTTCGTAGAATTGTCGTTTCTGATGAGCTCTAACTTTTGTTCAACTTGTTCTCGTACATATTTCAACTGATTTTCAGTTCTCTCAGATAACTGTTCGGTTTTTCTAGAGACTTCGTTCAGGCTTTCCTGGGTAATGGAGGCGATTTTGGAAATGCTTTCGATTGAACCGAGTTGGTTCGACTGAAGCATCGAAATCAATTCGCTACGCAGCTGAGAAGATTCTGTTCTCTGTTCCCTTGTTGATGAACGAATGGTGAGCACTGTAAGAATCGACAGTACTGCACTTGCTGCGATAATGATGGAAACGAAAATATATGCAAAGAGCATCGGCTCCTGCCTCCTTCGACCTGAACGCAGGCATATCGAAACAGCCCCGGCCGTTTTCGGTCGGGGCTGGCGCATTAGAACACAGTTACGACTTCGCCGTTCGGATAGGTTTTTGCAACATAATCCTTAATGACCTGGCTTTGGAGAGCCTTAACCAAGGCAACGATGGCTGCATCATTCTCGCGTCCGGCCTTCACTGCAACAACGTTCACATACGGTGAGTCGGCACCTTCGACTACGAGACCGTCGACATTAGCGCGCAAGCCCGCTGGAATTGCATAGTTGCCGTTGATGACCGCTGCATCTACATCTTCGAGAACTCTCGGCAACGAAGCTGCTTCGATTTCGCGGAACTTAAGATTCAGCTTGTTTTCCACGATATCGAGCGGAGTAGCGGTAGTGCCTGCTTCAGCTTTGAGCTTTAACAAACCAGCGCTCTGCAAAAGCAAAAGGGCTCGGCCTTCGTTGGTCGGATCGTTGGGTATTGCGACAATGGCACCCTGCTTCAGGTCGGCAAGCTTCGAAATCTTTTTCGAATACAAAGCGAGCGGTTCGATATGGATACCGCCGGCATTTGCCAAATGAAAGCCTTTTTCCTTGTTGAAGGATTCGAGATACGGGATATGCTGGAAAAAGTTTGCATCCAGCTGCCCGCTTTCGAGAGCCTCGTTCGGCGTCACATAATCGGTGAATTCAACAATTTTTAAGGTGATTCCGGCACTCGCGAGTTGCGGTGCAACCAGCTGCAGAAATGCTGCGTGGGGCTCTGGAGTGGCTCCTACGGTCAACACATTCTGACTCTCTTTCGCTGCTGCACCAAAGAGCAACGATCCGGCAAGTAATAAAACGACAAGACTTACGATAAGTTTCTTCATAATCAACACTCCTATTGTTCATCGACGCGCCATCATGCGCGCACTTAGACGATTTCCAACCAACTGGATACATTCTACCAGTACCAGTATGACGATTACCGATACGAGCATCACATCGGGTCTGAACCGCTGGTACCCGTAGCGTATTGCCAAATCTCCAAGACCGCCGCCTCCGATTGCTCCGGCCATTGCCGAATATCCGATAAGGTTGATGATGGTGAGCGTGATACCGCTTACCAGTGCAGGCATAGCCTCGGGAATCAACACCTTGATGATTATCTGCATCGGTGTCGATCCCATCGCGCGGGCGGCCTGAACGACCCCCGGATCCACCTCCTTTAAAGCTGACTCGATAATCCTTGCCACAAACGGAGCCGCAGCTATCGAAAGCGGAACGATTGTCGCGACGGTACCGATGCTGGTACCAACGATGATTCTTGATAAAGGAAACAACAAAATCATAAGAATGATGAATGGAAAAGATCTCAGGACGTTCACGATTCGTCCAAGTACATTGTTCAACACCGGTTTTGGGATAATTCCGCCTTGCTCCTCTGGCCCGGTCGCGCACAGCAGCACGCCGATCGGCAATCCCAATGTCAATGAGAACATCGTTGAGGCGAGGACCATGATAATTGTCTCGACAGTTGCAGCACCGACAAGTCTCAATAAATCACTCATTAGACCGCTTCCTCCTCGACAAGTACCCCAGCCGATTGTAAAGCCTCGACGGCTTTAGTGATTTCGCTACCTTCTCCGATAATATCGCAAATCAGCGTACCGACATCCTCATTTCCTACACGCTGGACACCTCCGGCGCGTATGTTGAATTCAACTTCACATTGTTTTTGAATTCTACTTAAAATAGGCTCGCCAGTCGAACTTCCTCTAAATCGTAAGGTAAACCGACCACCTTCGGCAGACCATCGAACCATGGTATGGTGCTGTTCATGCTCAGCTGCAAGCGGAGAAAGGTTTGCGAGGAATTCCTTCGTAGTTGAAGATTTTGGTGATGCGAATACATCGACGACTTTTCCCTCTTCGACCACGGTTCCGTTATCAAGCACGGCAACATGTTCGCATGCATCCCGAACGACTTCCATCTGATGCGTAATCATCACTACCGAAAGCTGCATCTTTTTCTGCAGATCGCGTATCAAATTTAAAATCGAACGAGTTGTCTGGGGATCGAGCGCACTTGTGGCTTCGTCGCAAAAAAGTATATACGGATTGTTTGCGAGTGATCTGGCAATTGCAACCCGCTGCTTCTGACCACCCGATAGTGTACTGATGGGAGCATTTCCACGTCCGGCAAGATCGACCAGATCGAGTAATTCATTTACTCGTTTTTTTATAAGCGATCGCTCAATCCCTGCGATTTCAAGCGGATAGGCGATATTCTCGAAGGCATTTCGTGATGAGAAAAGATTAAAATTCTGGAAAATCATGCCGATCTTACGTCGTTGCGAAATCAATGCGTCTTTTTGCAAGTCGTCGACGCGCTTTCCATCATAAAGGATTTCACCCGAATCAGGACGCTCAAGAAGGCTGATTAAACGTACGAGAGTTGATTTACCCGCACCGCTACGGCCAATGATGCCGTAAATGGTATTGGCCGGTATTTCAAGGCTTATGTCGTCGACAGCTCGAAGAGTTCCGTATGCTCGGCTCAAATGCTTCAAGGATATATGCATGCGAATTCAACCTCTTAAGCCGGTATAGCCGGGTACCACATCATAAAAGAATCATTGCCCTTCATCAAGCGGTATGAGGGCAATTCCTTTGTGAACTATGCGCTAATTTTGCATATATATAAAAATATCACTCATTTTTAGCATAATTATGCATGAAATGAGTGATACTAAGATAAAAAA
>JAAYDK010000015.1 GCA_012729295.1 Spirochaetales bacterium
ACCATGCTGATCGTCAGCACCGACCACGGATTCCTCTTGGGCGAACACGGCTGGATGGGAAAAAACCGCATGCCGCTCTATCATGATATATCCAATCTTCCGTTATTCGTATTCGATCCGAGAAATAAGGACATGCAGTCGAAGCGGTCAGACACACTCGTTCAGACCATCGACATCGCTCCGACAATTCTCGATTTCTTCAACATCGAAGCTCCTAAAGATATGCTCGGGCGTACCTATGCTTATTGGGAACATGCATCTCGGGATGGAATTCTTTTCGGTCTCCACGGCGGACATATCAATGTCTTTGATGGACGCTACGTGTATATGAGGGCTCCGGTAGACCCTGACGATAAGAATTTGTTCAATTATACACTAATGCCGACTCATATCTATTCGCTTTTCACGCCCGAAGAATTGCAGGATATGGAACTCGTTGATCCGCTGAGCTTTACGAAAAACTGCAAGGTATTGAAAATACGGGCATTAGGTCCTTCACACAATACGTATCAGCATAAAGCCGGTGATTTCTTATTTGATCTGGCACCTGATCCTGGGCAAACCAAGAATCTTGCAAACAAGGAGCCAGAACTGAAAGAACGATTGTTATCGCTGATGACGCGACTGATTCAGGAGCATGATGGACCACAAGAACTGTTTATTCGTTATGGTTTGAAATAAGGGGCTCCACGGCAGGCTTACTACCGACCACCGTACTCTTTCGGTATTGGCTAAATGTTGGCGCTAGAGAAGTAATCGTGTAGAAGTTAGTACTGCTTTTCATGGAATGTAGACTACTGAATCGCATGTAAAGTTTTTTACAGGGTAGCAACGTACATCACAATTCGTTATTATTCATTTTGTTGGTACACAGCAGAATCTTAGATGACAAATTTGAGCTTCGCTATCGAAAATGCCTGTGATACTTCGAAGTACATATTAGTAGTATGGCGGTTCAGTAGTCACCATGTAAATCAGTGACCGCCGATTTTTACAGGTTTGTTCGTTAAAAACGAATAGGCCCGGGAGGAATTTTCATGAAAATCAAGGGGAAGGAGATCTCGAAGGCAAGGCTATTCTGGATCTTATTCAAATCAACCTTTACATTAAGTGCATTTACCATTGGCGGAGGCTATGTAATCGTCCCGTTGATGCGAAAGCTTTTTGTCGATAAATATCAGTGGATCGACGAACAGGAAATGCTCGATCTTATCGCCATCGCCCAGGCGGCTCCGGGTGTTATGGCGGTTAATACTTCACTCCTCATCGGTTACAAAATTGCAGGTGTGGCCGGAGCTTTAACTACGCTTTTAGGAACCATACTGCCTCCACTCATTACGCTTACGATTTTCTCCTATATCTACGGTGCAATTAAAGACAACATCGTAATCAAAACACTTTTCTACGGGATGAGCATCGGTGTTGCCATTGTAATTTTAGATGCCGTAGTGAGTATGGGCAAAACGATTATCATTAAGAAAAAGATAATGCCCATTATTATCATGATCGGAGCATTTATTCTGGCTTACACAGTAGGTATTAATATCGTCTTGGTTATTCTTGCGAGCGCTGCAGTAGGCATTATCACCACGTTACTGAGCGACAGGAAAAAAGGAGCCAATTCATGATTTTTTTAAAAATGTTTTTAAGCTTCTTTCAGATTGGATTACTCAGTTTTGGAGGTGGTTATGCCGCACTACCGCTTATTCAGCAGCAAATCGTAGATATTCACGGCTGGCTTACGGTTCTAGAATTTACCGATGTCGTCACGATTTCGCAGATGACTCCGGGGCCAATTGCCCTGAACGCTGCATCGTTTGTAGGAGCGCAGCTTGCAGGACCACTAGGTGCAATAGTCGCATCCGTTAGCGTAGTATTGCCATCAATCATCATCGTATTGACGCTAGCCTGGTTCTATTACCGATACCGCAGCCTGCGCCTTATGCAGGGGGCGTTATCCGGATTGCGTCCGGCAGTAGTCGCACTGATAGCATCGGCGGGGCTATCCATTCTCTTTAACGTATTGTTCGGAACCAAGACATTTCCGTCAGACGTTGGCTCGATTAAGCTCTACGCGCTGATTGTATTCATCCTCGGATTCATCATGATCAGAATCCGTAAGATAAATCCCCTGTACATGATACTAGGGTGCGGTGTAATTACCATTGCCCTGAAGTTTATCGGGCTTCCAATCGGCATGTAGGCCGATCGGAAGTCTCTCTTTGACTAGACGAAATAGGGATGTAGATATTTGATTGCGCGAGCAGCGGCAGTATCGGGATCGGGATACGGTAGGATTTCCACCGAGCACCAACGGTCGTATCCGGCGCGTTTGATACATCTGAACACATCGTCAAAATCGAGGTGTCCGTCTCCGGGAGCGTGCCTGTTAGAATCGGCGAGGTGGACATATCCGACTAAATCGATATTTTCTTCCAATGTCGGCCCGATTTGTGCATCCTCGATATTCATATGAAATACATCGGGCATCAGTTTCAAATTAGGAATTCCTGCTTTCTGAAGCAGTGCGACTCCCTCTTCTACCGAATTGATATAGTTGATTTCGTAACGATTCACCGGTTCGAGAATCATCGTTACGCCTTTCGGTGCTGCATAATCACATAACTGCTGAGCCATGTCGATAAACAGTTTGTCGGCTTCTTCGCGATTTCCGTCTTTCACGGAACCGCGGACTCTTCCGATATTCACCATCTGACCATAATCGGCTGCCAAGTCGATAAGCCCGGTAAATATCGACTTTAGTTCTGCTCTCCGTTCCG
>JAAYDK010000456.1 GCA_012729295.1 Spirochaetales bacterium
GGATATAAAGCCAGACTTCATCAATCGGCCGGATACATTTGCTGCCGCCCTGATTAATCTCGGTCCGCACGATCCGCAGCCGCTTGGTTCGCGTGTAGATCGGTCCCTTGCTGCCTTCGCCCAGACACGTTGTCTCCCAGGGAATCGTTGCATCCTGGGCGATGCTGGAGACACGAACCGGGTTAATCGACGGCCTTGGGTATCTGGGCCTGCGGCCACGCTGCTGTTCCGGTAGAATCATCTCCGGCCATTCGGGAAAAACCAGCTGGTTCTCCCGCACATCCGCGAAATAACAGCAGTCTGCCGGCAAGCCTGCCAGAAATTCACGGTCAGCTCCAAATGCGCTGTCACAGCCGATCCAGCGAAACGGCGCGCCACGGTCCCGGCAATCTTTGAGCATATCCAGCGCCAGTTCGTTCTTCGTTTTGAATGTCAGATCGTCCGGTACGCCGCATTGCGTATAGCGCTTGCGATAATCTTCGCCAAACCATTTCTTGGGTACATACAGTCGCCGATCCAGCAGTGCATAGCCCTGGCTGCTGCTGTAACCGGCAAAGACGCCTGCCTGGCAATTGTCTGTCTTGCCCAGTATCCCGCAATGCTGCCGGGCAACACCGACTGAATGCTTGCCCTTTTTGGGGAAATCACTGCCGTCCACATTGGCCATGCCATCCGCTTCGCCCAACAGTTCGATCACATGGGCCTGGTGGATGCGCAGCAGGCTCTCCTGCGACACTTTTCCCTGATTGAAAAACATCTGCAGGTTTCGCACCCCTGTCTTGTCGCTGTAACGCAATGCGATCGGCTCAATGGATTTTCTGTCCAGATCACTGAACAGCCCCTTGACATACACCGCCAGCAGATCGGCCTGCTTGCTGTTGACACAACTGCCGACAAACGCCTGTAAATAATCCGCCAGATCATCCCCCAGTCCTGCCACGGCCTGCTCGTCCAACCCGCAACTCGCCAGGATCCGCTCGTCCCAGTCTGGTTTCCCCAGTAACATCCGACGCTCCTCCTGTTGCCTGATTTGTGAGGGTGTCAGACGGCTGTGCGTTGCCTGAGATGGCAGTTCCAGCTTCTTGCGCCAGTCATGATCCAGTTCATACAGATAGACCGCTTTTTGGTTGCCGTGATATACGTAACCTTTCCCGACCTTGCCAAAGCCCCTTGTTTCTCCGACATAGATCCAGTTGGCCGCTTTGTAGCATGTGCCACGGTACTGGCTGATATCGATAAAAGTTTCCGCCAATACCGGTCGAACCCCAAACCGGCTTTCCCAGTCCTTTTGCACCTGCTTCAGGCTTAGCGCCAGCACGTGTGAGGCCAAATAACGCACGTGTACCCACGGCAGGATCAAATAACGGTTATTGCTGACAACATATTTCAGCAGTTCCTGTCGCTTCGCTTCCGTCCAGCCGATGTACGTGTCTCTGGCGCCTACTCTCTGGACCGGTCGGTTGTAGCTGATCGCGCCGATCACGCGCTCACCGCTTCTAACCAGATACTTGATTCGCTGCCCAATCATTTTCTGATAGCCCAGATAATGATAGTTGCGAACCAACTCATCCCAGAGCGCTTCCTGCTCGGTTTTGGTAACCTGCTCCAGGGTTACCCGGTCTATGTCTTTCAAATGGCCGGTTATATCGTGCGTGTCTATCTCCATGTTCTCTTTCATGTGGCGGTTCACATCCGTTCGAGTTTCGTTTATACTCGATTATACAAGAACCGTCGCCGCTCATATATCCCTCGTTCGGGATTATACAGGCAAAAGAAACATCTGTCCAGTACTTTTTACTTGCGCTGTAGTATTA
>JAAYDK010000143.1 GCA_012729295.1 Spirochaetales bacterium
ATATCGGGTCCCAGAGTATCGCATTTGCCTATGTCGTCCAGCTATTGGTGACTTTATTTCGCATCTATTCCGAGCATCCAAGAAAAGACAACCTTACCATTATGCGCTTAGCGGATGCCCTGAGCTATTTGGAAGCACATATGGACCGAACGGTGAGCACAAAAGAATTGATGGAAATCACCAACATGTCGGCAAGTACGCTTAACCGCCACTTTCAGAATGCTACCGGATTGTCTCCTGTTGAATTTCACATTCAGAGAAGAATCGAAAAAGCATGCCGTCTCATCAGGGCAGGCAATCTCTCGATAGGAGAAATATCGGAAGCCACAGGATTCGGAGATGCCAACTATTTTTCAAGACAATTTCGAAAAATCATGGGAATGAATCCGCTGAAATATCGGAAAAGCAGATCCTTTTTCTTATGATGCTGCACTAGAATGACATGATTCAAATGCATACGCTCTTAAAAACCCTATCTATTATTTCAAGCCAGTGCTGGTTGTAAGCTGGGAACAGTGACGCATAAAAGTTCATCAACAGATGCATGTATCTTTGATACTCTCGGTAAACTCGTATGTGTTCAGGGAAATGAGGACACGCTGCGGCTTCAGATTTATGTAAGCGTACGGGTAAGAGCACACAGATAAGATTATGTATGCAAATCCAAAATTTCTAGATTTCTAAAGATCTTCATAGTATTTAGAATAGATTTCATCGATGATGGTTTCATCATCATACTCATAATGTAAACATAAGTATCCGACGGTATCGCTCTCAGCAAGAACAGAAAGCGACATTACAATTGGTTTCCAGTTATTCTGTATCCAATATGAGATAAGATATCTTTCTTCTGCAAGTAAAGCATTCATCCAGTCATTTGGTTGATCTAGACTACTTCCTTCTGCCAGATAATCGTATTCTTCAGGATCCCCTCCGCCAAAGGAAATCTGATCACGAATTTTTTCATATTCCTTTTTTATTACCGCACCGTCAGGAGTTGTATCTATATAGTCACCGTAAGCTTCGATCATGTAAATACCGTATCCAGAATCAACCCAAACATAATATTCAGAAAAATCTGGGTGCGGATTAAGAGGGAATACTTCATAAATAGATATGTTACCTGAAGTAGAATATAATTCGTATGCAATCTTATTATATTCCAAACCCTCGACAGACCATCCCATTTCGATGCCGAACGGTCCGGCATATACCATCATCGATGCACATAACAGCAATAACACTACTACTGCCTTCTTCATGTTTTCCTCCTCATGAAGTACCGCCGATTAGTATATGTCTTATATTTATCATATGCAATAATTAAAACAATAACAAGTTTCTCTAAATGACTTGCTTAGTTTGTTGAAACTCTCTGTGTTAGTAAATCGCAGGATAGGCGAAATTGTTGTATTGATAGAGCATCGGAAGACGTACTTGCAGTCACCGATTTACATCTTTTACAGCTAGATGTGTAACTTTTATATGATTCACACAAAATCCTTATGTTTACTCAATTCGGTTCATCTGTTTAGGGAATTAGTACGATAAGATATATAAAATTGAGCCTTTGTAATGGTAAAGTCGATAAATGTAGCATATGCTATAGAAACTAATTTCGAGTCTTTATAAGGAGTGGAGTATCATGGAGACTGTACAGGTTGTTATTAATCAGGATGTTGGTGGGAAGTCTTATTTTGACGGCGGATTATTATCGTTAATAGGATGGAATCTTCTAGGGGGTTTCGTCACGCTTATCACATTGGGAATCTGCTATCCGTGGGCACTTTGCATGGTGTACGGGTGGGAAACCAATCATACCGTCATTAACGGACGAAGACTAAAGTTTCACGGCACTGCAATCGGATTGTTTGGCAACTGGATTAAATGGTTATTGTTGACAATTATCACTATCGGTATTTACGGTTTTTGGTTAAACATAGCTCTCAAGAAATGGAAAGTAAAACATACGACGTTTGAAAACTAACTGAGAGAAACTATAATCCCCGGTCAACCGGGGATCATGGTTGTCATAGACACATCTTTACAACATCTTTCGAATTTTCTGATGTTTTTATATTACTTGCTCCCAATACCGCCAGTTCATCATACCTACTCATCGTTACAACTCAAATTTCCCCGAGAATATCTTTTTCAAGCCTTCTGCATCGGTCGGTATGAACGGAGTACCCTCAGCACCTACCGTGTCTTGGGCTGCTTCCCCGATCAGATCCCCGATAGGATTGAATGCTATATGAGGGTCGATGGCAAGCGCACCGCTTCTTTGCACAGCTACTTCGACTTGCGCTCCTTCTATCTTAGGCAATGTTGCAGTAATCGATGCAGAGGCGTCAGTGGATACATCTATTCCTCCCGGACCGCCGGTGATCGAACCAGTTACCGTAGCCGAAGCTCCGTTATATGCAACAGTCGCTTCTCCCGATGCTCCAAATCCATAGTCGCTGACCGTTCCGTCACCGTTGAATCCGATGCGTCCGGTGAGCGAGACTTTTGCATCGATGGAGGCATTGCCCTTCTCCCCGCTAAACCTATAGGACAGAGAACCGTCATGCATGCTTTTGCCAGTGAAATTGTTTTTTGTATACTGGTAGTCCAAACCCGGATTACCCTTGAACGGCAGGTCGAATCCTAATTTCAGATCAGTTCTCGCACACGAAATTCTCCCCGATATCGGCACAAACGGGATATCGAGATCGGTACCGTAGGCATCGAGCTTTTTAAAGAGCGGAGAAGAAGGAGGTATGTCTCCCGATTCGAAACGCTTTTTTTCATAATTGTTTTTCGCTTTCCTCTGCTCTTCGGCAGCTTCGATCTG
>JAAYDK010000454.1 GCA_012729295.1 Spirochaetales bacterium
TCCCTTCGGCAAACCATTTACCGAATTGTTTATAACCTACATTGCCGTTGATTACGATAGCGTCTCCGCCGTATTGGTATCCAAGAAATTGCTCATCATACAAGATATATCCTGTATCATAGTATTCCCGTATGGCAACTATCCAGTTAAGGCCTTCGTCTCCAACATTCTGAGAATAGCCATCTGCACGTAAATAGAGGTACGGATCGGTTTTCGCCCATTCAAACGAACCGTACAGCATTCCTTTACCCGTCGGATAGCTGGCTTTCGCCCCGGCCATCAATCCGAAGGCTTGGGGCAGCGCGTTGTCATCTTTTCCGGGAATCGGTTCTCCCGGCAGAGCAAATTCATCGACGGCCACTTGCCCGTATACGTTGACAAAATTAATCGGACTATAGTCGGCTTCAAATGTCAGCAACGAATTGGCATTGCCGCGGATATAATAATCGTGGAATATCATCGCAGGATTGAGAATCCGTAAATCCAAGGTATTGTCCGTTGACTGATACATGACTGCTTCAGAAAGAGCCAGACCGACTTTATCTGCAAACATACGCCATTCGAGCCGGTGTGCCATGAACATATTCAATCCTGTCAACGTTACTGTTTGATTGCTACTGTTGTTAAAGTTCCCAGAACCATCGAGTATCGGATAGTACTGAGAAGGGTGTGGGAAAAATGATGTGGCGAAGGTATATTTAAAATTCTTGCCATACGCGGCAACACGACCCACATTATGATAGCGAAGATGATCGCCAAGCATGAAGTTTCCAGTTTCGCCAGGCCCCCACGAGAGTTTGTCCCTACCGACTTGAACACTCCATCCTTCTCCTCCAAATGCTCCGAATGCGCGGTACGGGATACCGAAATCGAGATCGAAAAGAGTTCCTGGAGCCAAGAACCATAGATTGGTCGTAAATGGCTGCTGGCCGTAATAGACTGAAGCCGCTCCATCGGCTGCGGTATAGTCAGTATATTTCGTCCCGCCCGCGGAGATTGACGAATACCCGTAGAAGTGTTCGCTCGGCCATGTTTCCAGAACGATATCTAGTAACGGCTTGCGCTGGTTTTGATTAAAAATCCAATCTGATTCGTTGGTGAAGTTCGTCGAGTCTGTATGATAATACCCTTCGAGTGCTACATCCAGACCAAACCGAAAGGCTTTCCCTCCATTGTCGAGCTGGGCGACGACATAGTCGTATGTTTCTAAGGCACCGTCGGGAAGTGACGATTTGTCGATCTTATCAAGCATCATCAATAATTCGTCGGCACTCCAGGGACCTCCCGTAGAAGGTAGTGCATACCCGTTGCTGATGTATAAATACGTTATAGCCTTATATACATCCGAATCGACTGGGAAAATTTTTTGCGTGCTAGCTGCAAAAACCATTGAGAGACAAAGTAATAACGTAAAGCCTAGCGCCAGTAGCTTTTTCATGTTCTCCTCCCGGCATAATGAATAATTATGTGTGCATTATACCATTAATGCTTCAGATGCTCTATCTTTAAACTGTAAAAGGGGAAATAAATCAACCGGTTACAAATCGTAAACCGGTTGGTTTTGAGTATCACGCAAAGTGAGTAATAGCTATAACTTCCAATTAATACCGAATATCCATTGAAGATCATGAGTATCGATACTGGTAAGTTTCCCTTTATTCCAATGCTGGATATAATCAAGCTGGCTCATCACCCCTAGATTACGCAAATGTCTGCTAGTTGCATTTCCAAATGGATGAGCCTTGATATGTGCTGAAATCTTTAGTGTTTTCTCAATAACAGTCCCTGAAGGGGTTTTCTTATCCACATGTGTAGGTCCTGTGCCCCACACCGTCGTCATTGAATTTTCACCGTGAAGCATATAGAACGCTGATAAGGAAGCTTCAAGCAAATTGAGAATCTGGTATCCAAAGCCACCGGCTACGACAATCACATCGTTTCCATATTCATATCCTAAGAAATTTCGATCTACCATAAAGCCTGTATCCATATTGAATATCCGACGGTTCACGATATAATCCACATTGTCTCTAAGATAGAGATAGGGATCGGTTTTTACATATTCAAACCAACCAGTCATAAATCCTGAGCTAATCGGATACATACCTTCGATTCCGTATTGCTGTCCGAACCCATTGGGATGTGAAGAAGGTAATGTCTGATCTTCGCCGGGATATGGGAATTCGTCGAGAAGAATGTTCGCATAGACATGCAGATACTTAAAAGGATTTATACTTAACTCAAAACTCAAAGTCGAATTAGAATTTCCTCTTATGAACATGTCATGAAAAAACATCGCCGGATTTAAATAACGGAAATCCAGCGCTGAACTCTGATAGACCATACCTTCCATTAATGCAAAACCGACTCTATCGCCAAACATTCTAAACTCAAATCGATGGGCAACATACATTTTCAGATTATCATCATCTGTTGTTGGTGTATCATTATCGTCGACAGTTGAATTTTGGTTGGGGTTGGTCCAGGAGGGAGAATCAAAACCCGCAATTAAATACGTATATTTAAACTTATCATGAAAACTTGTGAAGCGAACAAAGTCATAATAATCCAGATGATTGCCAATGGTAAGACTACCGGTCTTTCCATTACCCCAATACAAATCGTCACGACCGATAGTTAGGTTATTACGGCCAAAGCCCAATCCTATCACTGCTCGTTCAGGGAAATTAAGATCGAGGTGATTTACGATTGCTTCGCTAAATGGATTGTTAAACCCGAAAGTAGGTGAAAAAATCTCGGACGAATCGGTAACCCCTGTAGAATTATTTCTCGAAAAACGTGTCCGTAGGATAGCAAAATCAGCTTTACTATAGATGTAGTCGGTCATGTACATCTCTATCGGTATGCCGATTAGAGGTTTACGGGAATCGTAATCGTAATTCCAATCTGTTTCATACAGGTAATCTACAGCATTCGTATGATAGTACATCTCAACGGTAGGTTCGAAACCGATAGATCCTTGGAATGTCTTTTTTTGTGTATCGGGAACTTCAATCATGTCTAATAATTCTTTCAGCACTTCGGTTCCGTTCGAACTCAGACGCTCTTTGGGAAGGCGTTCCAGCATCAACAATAATTCGGCTGTAGACCATGGGCCGCTCGTTGACGGAGGAGCCGCACCGACTTCCAAATACAACATTCGCACCATCGAATATATTGGCGAATCCACAGGAATTACTTTCTGTAGA
>JAAYDK010000144.1 GCA_012729295.1 Spirochaetales bacterium
AAGCCGAAGACGGCATGAGATTCGAACAGCTTGATTCATGATAATCTTAACTTGTCATGATTGTATGAATCATTTACATTGAATACATAAAGGAAACTACATGAACCGAATCGGTGTTGTACTACTTACGATATTCGTACTGGCCATGCTGCTGGGAACCAGCGGATGCGTGCTGGGCCAGACGCTTGCGATGAATCCGAATAATTCCGGACTTGCCGCAACCGATTTGATCGTAGATGAATTTTTCATCGGGGTACTCGAGGATTTTCAGTCGTTCGTACCCGAGAATCCGGACGAGACGATTATGGATGTCAGTGTCAGACAGTTTTCAGAAGGTCTGCACAATAAGCCGAGCGTCTCGAACATCTATACTGCCAAAACCGGACCGACAAGCTATATGGTGGTATTCGACTATGCCGATCTGAATCGTTTCATGCTCGACATGAACAACAACGAGCAGCAATCGCTACTGAAGGTATCGAAATCAGGTACGCGTACCACCTTTTCGATTCACCTCGACCTAAAGACCTATCCTCAGCTGACCAAGCTGATTCCGTTTCTCAACGACCCGAACTTCGAAACATTCGGACCACTTTACAACGAGGGTATGAGCGAAGCAGATTACCTGGATATGATCAGTTATATTCTCGGAGAAGACGGACCGCCGTCAATCGAAGCCAGTACGATTTCGTTATTGCTGACAGTTCCCAAGCCGTTGATTTCGGTAAAAGGCGGTACGATGCTCGGAGATAAAACAGCCAGGTTGGAAATACCGCTCATCGACTTCCTTCTATTGGCTAAGCCGATTACATTCAGCGCAACATGGTAGATTCTACACGTTGAAACGGAAGTGCATGACGTCTCCGTCCTGCACTTCGTATTCTTTTCCCTCGATTCTAAATTTCCCCGCTTCGCGTACCTTTTGCTCGCTGCCATACGTAAACAGATCGTTGCAGTGATAGACTTCAGCCCTGATGAATCCCCGTTCAAAATCGGTGTGGATTACGCCGGCTGCCTGGGGAGCTTTATCTCCTGCATGAAAAGTCCATGCCCGATCCTCGTCTGCTCCTGCAGTGAAAAAGGTTCTGAGACCTAATGCATCATAACCGCAACGAATCAACCGATTCAGCCCCGATTCTGCTAATCCGAGTGCTTGTAGAAATTCCTTTCGTTCCTCCGCAGTCTCCAATACGGCAATTTCCGACTCAATTTTTCCACAGATTACCACCACTTGAGCATCTTCTGCCTGGGCAATTTTTCGAACTGCCGCAACATGCTCGTTTTCGGATACGATACCCTGCTCGTCAATATTGCAGACATAAATCATCGGTTTGAGCGTAATCAAATGCAAATCGTAGAGAAGCTTGGTCTCGGCTTCGTTCAGAGTCAAGCTTCTTGCGGCTTTTCCGTTTCCCAGTGCTTCGAGCAGGCGTTCAAGAATCGGAAGGACGACCGCAGCCTGCTTGGCTGCTTCTTTATCGACCCGAGTATTCTTGCTTAACTTCTGGTAACGCTTATCGACTGTTTCCAAATCGGCGAGCGCGAGTTCGATATTGATTGTCTCTATATCGGAAGCAGGATCGATGCGATTGCTTACATGAATGATATCGGGGTCTTCAAAGCAACGAACGACATGGATCAAGGCCCCGACTTCGCGAATCGATGCTAAAAAACGGTTGCCCAGCCCCTCGCCTTTCGATGCACCGGCAACGAGTCCTGCGATATCTACGAACTCTACAATTGCGGGAATCACCTTTTTCGTTGGAATCAACGACACAATCCTATCAAGCCGCTCGTCGGGAACGGCAACGATTCCGACATTCGGTTCAATCGTGCAGAACGGATAATTAGCGGCTTCGGCGGGTGCCGATGATAAGGCTGAGAAAATTGTCGATTTGCCGACATTCGGCAATCCCACGATACCGCAATTCAGACCCATGCGTAACCTCTTTCGTATAAGATGCAGATTGCAACGGAGTATAGCATATATTGACACGAAAGATAACCGCTTCTATAGTTTGCTCATCATAAAGGAGATTGTACACAACACTTAGCATGCTGCACGATACCGTTTCGGAACCGACCAAAGCTTTGGTCATCGTCATCAAACAACCACAGGAAGAGACTAGGGAAACCGAAGCTCGTCTTCAGGAGTTGATGAGTCTGGTCGACACTATGGAAGCGATATGTGTCGGTTCGCTCATAGT
>JAAYDK010000145.1 GCA_012729295.1 Spirochaetales bacterium
AAAACCAGTACGATGCTAGAAACAAAAGCAAAGTCCAAACTCGTCCTCCAATCCCAGCTATTCCAGTACCGATTTTGCTGGACTAACAATATTCATAGTAAAGAATTGACGATTACTTAGGCTTGTGTTGCCACTGTAAGGACACTCGGATTGTAGCTATTTCGTCTTTCCAAGGTCAACCGATTGAGCCAATAAATCTTCGTTTTCTGAAAATATTTTCATCATTGGTGTGATATATTTTTAATATTGACAATTTGATGTATTGTGTCGATTGACTGAATTGTCTACAGTATGTCTTGAGATTGTACTCTAGCCAGATATAGCCTTGGAGGATTCAACATGGAGAAATCGTTAAAGCGGAAGTCTATCTTTGACAAATGCCACTTGTTTACCGAAGCGGCCGAAGCCAGAGAAAACGGCATCTATCCGTTTTTCAAACCGATTAGCCGCAGCATCGGATCTAAAGTCCTGATAGACGGAAGAGAGTTGCTGATGTTTGGATCGAACAACTATCTCGGTCTCGCTAACGATATCCGATTAAAGACTGCAGCTGAAGAAGCCCTTGAGCGATTCGGCACCAGCTGTTCGGGTTCCAGATTTATGAACGGTACGCTCGATCTCCACGAAGAATTCGAACATAAGCTCGCTAGATTTGTCGGTAAGGAATCGGCTCTATGTTTTACCACAGGGTATCAGACCAACCTGGGTTCATTATTCGCACTGATGGGCAGGCAGGAACACGTATTGGTCGACAAGTACGACCACGCTTCGATTATGGATGGAATCTTTCTTGCCGAAGGATCAAAGCACGACATTAATCTTCATAGATTCAAGCATAACAGTGTAAGCGATCTTGAAAAAGAATTACAGAAAATTCCAATACACGAATCCAAACTCATCGTTATCGATGGTGTGTTCTCTATGGAAGGCGATATCGCTTTATTACCCGAAATCAAGCAACTGGCCGATGCCTATAACGCAGGTATCTACCTCGATGAAGCACATGCGATCGGAGTTGTCGGACCAACCGGTCGGGGAACATGCGAACATTACGGCAATCATGGCGATTTGTGCGATCTCGTCATGTGTACCTTCTCCAAATCTTTCGGTTCAATCGGAGGATTCGTAGCCGGAGATCATATCGTTATCGATTATATCAAGCATTTCGCCAGACCATTAATTTTTAGTGCGTCGATGCCTCCTGCCAATATTGCAGCGGCAATGAAAGCTCTCGAGATCATCGAAACTGAACCACAAAGGGTACAGATGCTCCAGCATAATGCGAAGCGTCTCGCAGAGGGATTTAAAAACGTAGGTTTCAATATAGGAACTACCGAAACCCCTATCGTTCCGCTCGTAATCGGAGATAACGAAAAGACTTTTCTGTTATGGAAAGCTGCGTATGAGAAGGGCATCTATATCAATCCAGTCATCAGTCCGGCAGTTCCTCCGCAACGAGCGCTGCTAAGGACCAGCTGCATGGCGATTCATACCGATGAGGAAATCGATACCGCTGTTTCGATTATCGCCGAAGAAGCTAGAAAACTCGGTATCATCGACTGAATTTTTTACAGCCGGCTGTCCCGTACGCATACTTTGCAGTATACTCGTTGCATGAATGTACTGTATGTTAAAAATCAACAGCATCTTGTCGAGTTTGTGAAACAGCAGGTCGAGGCTGTTGCAGCTTCCCAAATCGGTCCGATAGCTATCGGCATACCCGGAGGAAGAAGCGCAGAGGCGATCATCACCGGTTTATTGTCTGTAGAGGATTCGATTGTAGCCCGTATACAGTTGTATCTGGTGGACGAACGCTTATCGGATGATACGAATGCAAAGGCTCTCGGCAAAAGCGGTTTGGACAAAGCTTTCGCAACCGGTCGAATGAATCCTTCGCAGTTTGTGATTCCGACTGAAACCATGGACAGCGCACCATCGTTATCGCTGCTGTATCTGGGTGTCGGGGAAGACGGTCATATCGCTTCATTATTTCCCGGTTCCTACCCGGCCCTCGCTGCTTTCGAAGCCCCCCTCGTCGCGACTATCGACAATAGTCCTAAGCCACCTTCCATGCGAGTTACGTTTACCTACCGCGCCTTACAAGAATCGGCTTGTAACGCACAGGTGTTTCTTCTCTTTTTAGGAGAGTCGAAACGAAATGCGTACCGTAGAATCGCAGACGCTTCCGTAGAAGCACTTCCGGCTCGTTTTTTTCTTCAGTCATGGTGTAATGTGACGATAATCACGGATCTTAAGGAGAAAGACGTATGAAGAGCATCATCATACAATTCGGAGGGACCGGTGATCTAGCACTAAA
>JAAYDK010000146.1 GCA_012729295.1 Spirochaetales bacterium
AATTGGTGTTCCCGCCTGGTTTCCAGAAATTTATTTCGTCATAAGAGCGTAAGGATAGTTGATAATACCACTCATAATCAGTCACTCCGACAAAAGCTTTCATGTGTTCCTCTTCCTTGTTTGCCACATCCCCTTATTTGATTTTTACTATCAGATTATTCTGCTTCTGATAAACTGCGCCAATTCCTTATTGGTGCAGTAGACGAAACACCCTTTCATCCCTCGGCTCATTAAAGTCCTGTAGGTGTTGCGGATAATGATATCCACATCTTTTTCGGCCTGCCTGTCACCTTTTTTCACCTTCCCGATTAATCCGTTCAGAGATTTATCTGTTTTTGCACGCTTGGTGAAATCGGTGATGACCTGTCCGTTTTCATAACGTAGATCATCGCCGATGATTACACCGACATAGCTGAATTCCAAGCCTTGTGTAGTATGAATGCATCCTACCTGCTCGATGGAGTGTTTGGAAATGGCAAAGGTCGGATCGCTGCTGAGATTCCACCTCATGGAAAAATCACCAATTACGATATCGTTGTCTGCATTCGAACCATTCTTCGAAATCCATTCCCAGCAGTATCCGGCTACCAGGCGGGCTTTGTTATCTGCTTTGTTCTTTTCTACTATTAGTCTTCTCAGCTTAAGCGGATCATCAAGTACGCGAAAATCGTACTCGATTCCTTCAAGGGTCGCATTGGCTGTTTCCTTTTGGACCCCTAGTATGCCGTCCAGCCACGAGAGATATCCGTCGGATCCATTGCATCTGAATTGCGAAACGAGTTGCGTTTCTTCGACCTCTGCCTGATAATGCTTGGCCCAATTGAGAATCTGCTTTCTATCTCCATAGTCTTGGGCAGTCACACGCTGATCTTCGTCGATGAAGAAAATACTGCAAGCCGCAGCATTGATGATTTCCTTGATTTGGTCTTCGCCGGTGATTCTGGGGCCAAGCTGGGTTCGTTTATTTAAACGATGGGCTTCATCGACGATCAGTGTATGGAAATCGTTGGATTCGGAATCAATGAAAGCAGAAGAACTTTTAAACAAGCTAGAGATGTTTTTCCTTTTAAAGTCACCCTCTTTCAATCGTTGTTCAAATACATTGCGAGGTGCGCTGTTTTTCGTTACGTATGCGCAGACTTGGTTTTCATTACTCAATTGAACCAGCAGATTAATCGCTACAACGGTTTTTCCTGTACCCGGACCTCCAGTGACAATAATCACGCGTTTTTTACAATCAGAGAAAGATTTACGTGAAAAAGCGAGTATCTGCTCATACGCTATCTTCTGTTCGTCGATAAGTACGAATTCGCGTTTACCCCTCAGCATTGCAACTAAAGAGTCCTGCAGACTCTTGGATGGTCTTATTGTCCCGTTTTCGATGTATACGAGCGTCTGTTTTGCATCGCCTTTGCGAATATACTTTTTGATGAAGGAACAAAGCCGGTCTGCATCAGGGCGGCAGAATAACGGGGCTTCTTCAAGAACATCCTTGAAATAGGGCATGAACAGCGGATCTTGTTTCCCTTCTCTGTAGTAGTTATGCAGGTATGCGCAGCTTTGTAATACAATGGGAACATCTTCAACACTGGAATTGTAATCGGTAATGAAAG
>JAAYDK010000147.1 GCA_012729295.1 Spirochaetales bacterium
AGTTGTTGCAAGGATATCAATTATCTATTTCCCGTATTTTGTACAAGTGTCTTTCATCCCTGCTGTATTTTCAAATGTATATAGTGTTAATTTTTAACTTTTATGATTTGGCATAAAATCTGTTTCCCCAATAGTTTTTTTCACCGATTAGATACCGGATCAATTATCGGGTAGTATCGGATAATATCGGATTTATCAGATAATATTAGATACATCGACTATGGAGAGCGATTTATGAGATATGAGGCGATCGAGTCAAAAATATTAGAGTTTAAGGAGCGAATCGAGAACTATTCTCGATTTCTTGAAACGGTTGTTGCCTTTGCGAACACCCAGGGAGGAACGATTATTATCGGTATCAGAGATAGTGATCCACTAGTGTCCGGTTATAATTCCATGAACCGTAGTTGTTTATTTTCAGAGTCGTCGGAGTCTCTGGTACCATACTTTTTAAGTATATGTTCCATAGGGATTTGTTCGAAAGCTGTCACGCTGAAAATCTGTAGAATTGTGTAGAGGCTGGCGTCGGTTCCAAGTTCCTTCTTGATGATCGCGACAAGGACATAGACGGTGATGGCGATCCAAATCTGTGTCTTGACCGAGTTCATGGTGGTTCCATAGAAGGCCTTGATCCTCAGATGCTGCTTGATCCATTTGAAGAACAATTCGATTTGCCATCGTGACCGGTACAGCTCGGCCACCGCCAACGCATCGACATGGAAGTTGTTGGTGAGGAAAGTCAGATGCCGTTTATTCACAGCATCGTAATAGCGGATTCGCCTGAGGTGCTCGGGATAGTCGCCCTTGCTGAGTATTCCGGCGAGCACAATGGTCTGGTCACAACGGAGGCCACAAGCCTTGTCGACTTTCCGTGAATACAGCCTCCTGAACCGCAGGTTCTCCTTGGCCCTGATGACGAAGCTGGCCCCTTCTTGGGAAAAACGGTGCAACCTAGCATAGTCGATGTACCCGCGGTCCATGACGTAGAACGCCCCCTGTTCAGGTTCCAGCATATCCAGGATGTTCACATCGTGTACTTTCCCTTCGGTGATGGCGATGAAGGTGGGGATGTTTCCCCTCAGATCCAACAGGGTATGCATTTTGACCGCTCCCTTTGCCTTGCGGAAATGGGCCCAGGGAAACATCGACAGGCACAAGTCGATGACAGTGGAGTCCAACGCGTAGACCGTCTGCTCCAAATCCATGGAAAGCTGGTCGCCTTGGTACAGCCTCCTGGCCCGATTGATCAAGATCTGGGCAAAGTCGGCATAGATTTGCCATGGCCGCTTCTCGTTTGCATCGGCCAATGTGGTTCTGGTGACCTTACCCCTGAAGCCCATGTGGTACAGCCTGTTCGACATGGAATTCAGACAGGATTCTATATCCCTCAGGCTTTCCCGATAGGTCAATTGGGCGAAGGCAAGGCAGAGGAATTGGTTCCAGCAGGTGAAATTCTTCACCCGGTAGTCACCGTGGTAGCGTCTGACGCACTTGCGGAATTCATAGATTGGAAGAAAGTCCATGATTTGGGAGAACACTGTCTGGCCTTGGTTCATCACTGTACCCCTTGAGAGTAATCTTGTGATGAATGATAAGGGCTACTTCAAATCGATAAAAGTGAAAACCATGTCTAACTCCATGTAATTCATTCAGTTATTCGAGGTTTTCAGAAAGTTAACCGGACAGTAGTGATAGTGATCGTCTAATTGTCGGCCTAGCCAATGAGGAGATTGAACGCTACAGCCGGGAGATTCCTCAGATTATCGCAGAAACCATAACACCTCAGGTCTCTGTAGATTTGTATGAACAACATCTTGCTGGAAAAACATGTGTTACCATTCGAGTCTTTCCCGGCCTGCAGAAACCTAATTTTTAAAAAAAATTAGGCTACCCTTCGGGGGTATTTCTTCGCTTCGGAGAGCACAACAGAAAAGCTAATACGTATGCAATTGAACAGTTTGCTCGAATTCGTAGCGGAATACGGTATGAACAACAGCCATGTCCACAGATAACATACGACGATCTCTCGAAAGAATTACTCGGAAATCTGTTCACAAGATATGATCAGCCAGTCCTTATCGGCACCGGTTATGCTTCCAATGATGTTTCGGGAAGGGTCATCCCGAATGTTGCGGGAACACTGTTGTTCTACAGCGCCCATCAGAAAATTATTCCAGAATCACAGATTTCGGTAAGTGTTTATGCGGATGAGGACAAGCGGCATTTAATCAAGAAAGAGGAATTCTCGGGCGGAATCATACCCATGCTCGAACAGACCTATGCATTCCTCTCGAATCTTTTGGGAACTAAATACGAACGAGAGGGCTTGATAAAAGCTCCTGTAGATTATGAGATTCCACTTGATGCTATCCGCGAAGCACTCGTAAATGCGGTAGCTCATAGAGCTTATGACTATGAGGTTACGATTCGGATCACGCTCTACTCAGATAGAATAAAGTTTTTAAATCCAGGGACTTTCTATGCTCCTATCAATCCCGAGAATCTCAAAGAGGGGCTCTCAAGATACCGAAATCCACTGATTGCTGATGCTCTGAGAAAAAAGGGATACATGGAGAAACAGGGTATAGGGATCATGCTCATTATAACAAGTTGTGTCGAAGCGGGTCTCAGCGAGCCTCAGTTCGTCGAACTGGAGCACCATGTGAAATTGGTCATGTTCAGGCGCTCTGCCAGCGCTCATAGCGAAACCTTTCATGATCCCAATGATATCACGAGTATGAAGCGTCAATTCTCTTCTTTAGGGCTCTTTTCATCAAAGGACCTTGCTCAATACCTTAGCAAATCGGTTTCTATGGCAAAGAAACTATTATTTGATTTGAAGCGACAAAAAATCGTGGAGATGGTTGGCAAGGGCCCTGCTACGAAATATCGGTAAGCCTAAAATCGCGTGACAATCGCCTTGCATTGAGCTAGCGAGCACCTCTTAGCACGTACGGTTCAGTCCTCGCAGGATCTGG
>JAAYDK010000148.1 GCA_012729295.1 Spirochaetales bacterium
CCCAGGAAGCTCCTTCCATTGAGGCGTTTGGTATCCGCAACAAGAACGGCACCTTTGCAAAAGCCAAGATCAAAGCTGCGCTGAAGGCTGCCACGGAAACTGCAGTGCTGCCTGAAATATATCAGGATGAATACGATGCGCTGATTGCCTATCGCGATAAGCTTGATGCCAGTGATGCAGTGGGCAAAGAAATCAAAGCCGCACAGAAAGCATTGGATGACATGGTGCTTGCCAAGTATGCGGATTTATCGATAGATGAGATTAAGCATCTGCTGTTCGATGAAAAGTGGATGACCCGCCTGTTTGGAGACATCAATAGTGAGATTGATCGCATTCTGAATGAATATGCTTCTCGCGTAATTATGATAGCCAAGAGGTATGAGCATACCTTGGGAGAAATCGAGAGCCGAACTGCTTCGTCAAAGGATGCCGTCCGGAAAGCTCTGGAAAGGATGGGCTACAAATGGTAAATGATTGGCCACTGGTACCAATTGGTCAATTTCTGGATTTTAAGAATGGCTTAAACAAAGGGAAAGCATTTTTTGGCTATGGAACACCGATTGTGAATTATACCGATGTGTACCATCACTCAGGCTTGCATTCAGGGGATATCCAGGGCAAGGTGAGTCTATCGTCTGATGAAATCAAAAGATTTGAAGTTAAAAAAGGTGATGTATTTTTTACAAGGACATCTGAAACACCAGAA
This sequence comes from Spirochaetales bacterium, assembly GCA_012729295.1. Lineage (GTDB taxonomy): Bacteria > Spirochaetota > Spirochaetia > Sphaerochaetales > Sphaerochaetaceae > JAAYDK01. The sequence goes on from JAAYDK010000148.1 coordinate 707, forward strand.
GAAGTTGGTTTAAGTGCAGTACTATTAGATGATATTGAAGACTGTGCTTTCAGTGGCTTTGTGCTACGTGGTAGGCCAAAGAATGAGATGCTGTTGCCAGAGTATTGTCAATACTGTTTTTCTACCAAAGCAGTAAGGCAAGCTATTATTTCAAATTGTACTTATACGACACGCGCATTAACAAATGGTCGTGTGCTTTCAGCAATAGAGATTCCTGTACCACCAAAGAAAGAACAAAAAGCCATTGCAGATGCTTTATCTGAAATGGAAGAATATATTTCTTCTTTAAAGCAACTTATCGAAAAGAAAAGAGCTATTCGTGATGGCGTTATAACTGAAGTGGTTATGGGAAAAACTACGATAGACGGTCATGATTGTAGGTGGACACAGGTAGAGCTTAATAAACTAGCCTCTTTTAGAAAGGATCGAACCCACAGTCAACGCCGACACTATATTAGTACAGAAAATATGAAACAAATGTTTGCTGGGGTAACTTCCTACGAGGGAACTGAACAGGTAGATGGAATAGCTTTTTATTCTGGAGATACTCTTATTGCGAATATTCGACCATACTTAAAAAAGGTCTGGTCAGCGGATTTCTGTGGATGCTGTAGTGCAGATGTACTCGCATTGGTGGGAAACGATCGCATTGTGCCTAAATTCCTTTATTATTGCATCGCGAATGATCAATTCATAAACTATGTCATGAAGGGTGGCGTAAAAGGCATAAAGATGCCACGTGGTGACAAGAAGTACATTATGCAATATCCTGTTAGGCTCCCGATTGATCTTAATGAGCAGCAGATGATTGCAGATGCTTTGACCTCAATGGATGAGGAAATCAAAGCACTTGATGCTGAGCATGAAAAGATGATTCAGATCCGCGAAGGCGCGATGGATGATTTGCTGACCGGGCAGGTACGCCTCAGTGTGTGAGGAGGGTATATATGTCTGTCGATAGCGAACGGAAACTACAAGACCGGGTCAAAGGATGGCTGATTGATGACCTGCATTATACCTTCCTGGGAAACCTGAGTGACGTGAACAACACGCCTATCCGGGAGGACTTGCTGCGCAAAAACCTGATTACCCGGGGATATGATTATAATGTGATCAATAAAGCGATCAGTGATCTGACGATGCTTGCTGCCAATCAGACGGATGAGCTATATCAGGTTAACCAAGCTGTCTATGAGAAGCTTCGCTATGGCGACCAGGGTATTCGGGACGATCGAGGAAACCGCGTTACCGTACACTATATTGACTGGACAGATACCTCAAATAATGATTTTTATCTAGCGGAGGA
>JAAYDK010000149.1 GCA_012729295.1 Spirochaetales bacterium
ATCGATATCGACATCTTCGAGATCAACGGAGAGTATTACATCAGCGAGGTTAATCCGCGCTTTGGCGGAGGCTATCCTCACGCATATGAATCAGGTTGTGACCACATGAAGCTGATTCTGAATAACCTGCAGGGCATAGTAAACGAAAAGACTATCGGTGCCTACGAAGAAGGCATCTACATGATGAAATATAACGAAGTGAAAATCGTAAAGATGTGAGGCGGGGCTATGAAAATCGCTATGATTATCAATAGCTCAAGTGGGCTATACAACTTCCGGAAAGATTTAATCCAGCGCATGATAGCTGATGGGCATGAAGTCATTGCATTGACTCCGCTGGAAGGAAGAACGGATCAGCTAGAGGAAATTGGTGTAAGGCTTATCAACACGGAGATTGATCGTCGAGGGCTCAATCCACTTCACGATATTTCGCTGTATCGACAGTACAGGAAAATCTTGAAAAAAGAAAAGCCGGATTTCGCGGTTACATACACCATTAAGCCTAATGTCTACGGTGGCGTCGCCTGTAGAATGAGCAGAATTTCATACGCTGGCAACATTACGGGACTTGGAACTGCCTTTGAGAGTTCCGGATTGCTCAGAAAAGTTGCCACGATAATGAACAAAGTAGCTTTGAAAAAGGCAAAATGTGTGTTCTTTGAAAATGCAGAGAATAGGGATCTTTTTGTAAATGAGGGCATTATCAGTAAGAATCAGGCTGTTCTCTTGAATGGTGCAGGAGTTAATCTGGAGCACTTTTCATATCAATCCTACCCGACAGATGATAATGGCATCCGTTTTCTTTTCATGGGGAGGGTTATGAAGGAAAAGGGTATAGATGAACTGTTCTCAGCCATGCAGAGGTTAAGAGATGATGGTGAGAATTGTTCTCTTGATCTGCTCGGCTCCTTTGAAGAAAAGTATGAAGAGCAGATTAAGCAGTATGAAAAAGACGGGTGGCTGAGATTCCACGGATATCAGTCTGATGTAAGGCCGTATATTGCGGATTCACATTGCTTCGTTCTCCCTTCTTATCATGAAGGAATGGCTAATACAAATCTTGAATCGGCAGCTACTGGCCGCCCGGTGATTACCACAAACATACCTGGATGTAAGGAAGCAGTAGTGGATGGAAAGAGCGGATTCCTGTGTGCAGTTAGAAACGCTAACGATTTGTGCAAAAAGATGAAGCAGTTCATTGCCTTATCGCAGGATAAACGAGAGCAGATGGGCAAGGCAGGTCGAAATCACATGGAAAATGTGTTTGATAAGAGGAAAGTAGTGGCAGAAACTGTTAAGCATATTTATTGATGAGGGATTAGGATGAAGTCAAAAATAGTAAACCTTCTAAAATACAATAAAACGGTCTATAAGATTTACTACTATTTAATGACCGCTTGCCTTGCCTTGATGAAGCTCTTCGTGAAAACAGATGAGAAGCTGATCCTTTTCAACTCTTTCGCCGGTCGCAAGTACGATGATAGTCCGAAGGCAATCTTCGAGGCAATGAGAGCAGATCCTCGATTTACGGATTATAAATTTGTTTGGGCGTTTCATGAGCCGGAGAAGTTTGAGGTAGATGGAGCTGAGAAGATAAAGACGGATGGGCTGAAATATTTCAAAACTGCACTTGCAGCTCGTGCATGGGTGACAAATTCTTCTGTTGAGCGAGGTCTTCGATTTAAAAAGAAAAACACATTTTTCCTTAACACCTGGCATGGATCTCCCATAAAGAAAATGGGCTCGGATATTGCTTCTGATAATCAGTCATTTAGTTCAAAGGGAAAGAACCATACTGACGTCATGAACACACAAAGCTACTTTGAAGCTGATATTTTTTCAAAGTGCTTTGACATCCCGAGGAATCATTTCATCGAAGTAGGCCTACCAAGAAATGACACTCTTGCGAATTATACAGAGGAAGAGCGAGCTACATTAAGGAGAAAACTCGGGCTGCCGGAGGACAAGATAGTCATTCTTTATTGCCCGACATTCCGTGAGTATGAAAAAGACGAAAACCTAGGTGTAGTGCTTGCGCCTCCTATGGATCTGAAAAAGTGGGAAGCAGAACTCGGGGATCAATATGTATTGTTGTTCAGAGCTCATTATGAAGTGTCCAAGGTTATGGTAATCAATGAGAATGTATTTGTCCGTAATGTTACAGACTATCCTGCTTTGAATGATCTCATGGTTGCTTCCGACATTCTGATTTCCGATTATTCAAGTATCTTTTTTGATTATTCCATAATGGATAAGGTTATGCTGCACTTCACATACGACTTCGATAAGTACGAAGAGAAGCGTGGGATGTATTTCGATATCCGAGATTACCTCAGCGGATCTGCCTCCGAGGATGGCGTGATTGTTATCCTAAAGGAACTGGATTATAAAAAAGAAACAGAAAAAACCGTTACTTTTAGAAATAAGTATATGAACTTTTATGGCGAAGCCTCTAAAAAGACGGTTGATTGTATAGCTGAACACATCATGTAATAGGAGGTTAGCTCATGAAAGCCCTTGTAATAGGAGGAAGCAACGGAATCGGCCTAGCGATAACGAGAAATCTTATCGATAAAGGCTATGAGATAGAGATCTTGGACAGACATGGCCCAGAAGAGGGCGTGTTGCCTGAGGGGATGTTTTCTCATCATTGCTGTGACTTGCTTGATCTTGATGAGGAATTAATCAAATCCTTTGCCGAAGACAAGAATATATCGCTTCTTATGATTACAGCTGGTTTCGGTCGTGTAGCTGATTTCGAATATTTCCATACGGCTGAAATCAAAAACATGATGACCGTCAATGCTACTGCAACCATTCAGATTCTCCGGTTGTTCTATGATCGAATTAAAAGCTCAGATCGCTTTTACTGCGGTGTCATGGGCTCCATCTCCGGTTTGATGTCTTCACCTTCAGCGGCTCTATATTCCGCATCGAAAGCTGCCATTTGCCGTCTTATTGAGAGTGTGAACATTGAGCTGGAGGTTGCAGGGACGGAGAACCGCATTCTCAATGTATCCCCAGCCTCTTTTAAGGGCTCCCGCTTTTACGGCGGGCAAAATCAATTGGATTTACTGAATCCCTTGGCTGAAGAAATCGTTGAGCATATGTTCGCCGCCGATACCCTTTTCATCCCTCAGTACGAGGAGACCTTTAAGGCTGTTCTTGAACGTTACCATAATGATCCCCATGAGTACGGTCTGCATAGTTATCAGTTCAAGAAGGAGTCCGGACGGCTGGACAATAATCGACGTGTGAAAATCGGTTACTTATCCGGAACCTTTGACTTGTTCCATGTCGGACATCTGAATCTCCTTCGCAGAGCGAAAGCCCAGTGCGATTACCTGATTGTCGGTGTGCATGATTCTGGCGCATGGAAGGGAAAGGAAACATTCATTCCCTTTGAAGAACGAAAACAGATCGTTGGTTCCTGCAAATACGTTGATAAAGTCGTACAATCTTGCAGGGAAGACTCTGATGCTTGGGATTTATGGCATTATGATAGACTGTTTGTCGGTTCTGATTACAAGGGAACAGAGCGTTTCAATCGTTATGAGGAATACTTCAAAGACAAGGGCGTAGAAATTGTGTACTTCCCGTATACCCAAAGTACGAGCAGTACGCAGATCCGCAAAACAGTAATGCTGAAAACAAAGGATATAAAGCTGGATTAATTAGTAGAAGGTTGACGGAATGAAAGTATTGTTTGTGACCGGCTCTATGGGACGAGGCGGGGCTGAGAGAGTCATATCTATTATCAGCAATGAGTTTGCAGAGGTTGGATGGGATGTATCAATAATGCAGTTGCTATATAGCAATTGCGATTATCCGCTTAACCCTAATATTCACTTGATAGACGTTTCAAGAGCTGGGAGAAATCAAACACTTGATACTCCAAGACTGATACGATCTGTGAGAAAGGAAATTCGAAACTCAAAACCGGATGTTGTAATTTCTTTCATGATGACAATGAATATTGTCACAGCGTTTGCTTGTAAAGGTACTGGCGTTCGATTTATTCCGTCTGAGAGGAATGACCCCTCACAAGGCAGAAGTGCAATCAGGGCAAAATTGGCAGAGTATGCATATGCATCATCTTATCGCACAGTAATGCAGACGGAAAGAGCTAAAAACTTTTTTTCAAAACGCATTCAGAATAAAAGCATCATCATTCCCAATCCGGTGACTGTTCAAGTGATAGCGGAAGGAATGGACCCCCAAAAAATAGTATCAGTAGGAAGGCTGACGGATCAAAAGAACCATGCGATGTTGATTGATTCCTTTTATTCGTTGTCGAAAGAGTTTCAGAATATAACTCTTG
>JAAYDK010000150.1 GCA_012729295.1 Spirochaetales bacterium
CATGATGAATCGACATGATATTTCCGATTTGATCAGTATGTCTAGAACCTATGGGTCCGACACACGATTTGTGTTGCTCGGAGGAGGAAATACTTCGAAAAAAATTGGTGACGTGATGTATGTAAAAGCATCAGGTTGCGCATTATCCGATATCGATCCGGATGGCTTTGTGGCGATGAGTCTGCCAAAGCTTAAAGCGATATGGGAAAAATGTTATTCCGAAGAGGCTCAAAAAAGGGAAGAAGAAATATTACTCGATATGATGAACGCTCGCTGTGAAGGCGAAACTTCTCGGCCAAGCGTCGAAGCTCTATTGCATTCAATTATTCCTTATACGTATGTAGTTCATCTGCATCCCGCATTGGTCAATGGTATGACCTGTTCCCAAAGCGGTAGGGAATCGGCGAAGAAGTTGTTTCCCGAAGCATTATGGATACCCTCAGCACATCCCGGCTATATGTTAGCAAAAGCCGTTAAACGAGCTCAGCAAGATTACGTATCACGTATAAAAACCTATCCGAATATTATCTTCTTGCAAAACCATGGAGTCTTTGTAGGTGGCGATTCTCTTGAGGATATCGACAGATCTTATGATCACATCATAAAAAGATTGACCCGCTCGATAGCGCGAAAACCAAATTTTGCCGAACTGAAGGTAGATAATCACCGAATATCTTTGGTAAAGCAGGCCATGCAATCCATGTACGGTGATGCAAAAGATTTTCCGGTCGCTTTCAATCGGGAATTGGCTAACAGACTGACCGATGAACAATCATTTTTCTCACTCTCATCCGCCTACACGCCGGATCACATTTTATACAGCGGATGCAAACCGCTATGGATTGAAGATGTGGTTTTTGAAGGCAACAGCACGATTGAAGACATTAAAGAAAGTATTAGGAATTATGAGATTTCCGTCGGAATAAAACCGAAAGTATTGGCTGTTCAACAGACTGCGGTAATCGCGATTGATGAATCAGCGATGGCGCTCTTCATCGATACGATTAAAATTGCTGTGTTTACCGAATCATTTGGAGGTCCACGTTTTATGGATAATGATCAGATTCAATTTATCCTGAATTGGGAAGCCGAGAAATATAGGGTAAAAGTCAAAAGAAACCGTGCCCCGTAATAGGGAGGGCTGTCTATGATTTCGAGACTTACGAGAAAGAACTTTCGCGACAATCTCTCTTCATACGCATTTTTGATACCATGGCTCGTTGGTTTTTTCGCGCTGACACTCTACCCGATGTTCTATTCCTTGTTTCTCTCGTTTACGAAATACAACATTCGACAGCCGGCAGAATGGATCGGATTGCGCAACTATCTAGTCATGTTCACGGGAAGTGATGTCCTACCGAGAGATACCCGATTTACTAACTCGCTTGCGGTAACCTTTAGATTCGTGTTCATTTCGGTTCCGCTTAAGCTCTTGTTTGCATTAGCAATAGCCATGCTGATGAATAAAAAACTGAAGCTCATCGGAGTCTACCGGACATTCTACTACATCCCGACGCTGTTGGGAGGCTCGGTCGCAATTGCGGTACTGTGGCGCAGGCTCTTTGCAGGCGACGGGTTGCTCAATCTGATTCTTAGCGGCGTATTTGGATTAGAGAATCTTCCCTCTTGGATTTCAAATCCGCAGTACGCACTGTATACGCTGATCCTTCTGGCGGTGTGGCAGTTCGGTTCGCCGATGATCATTTTCCTTGCCGGCCTGCAGCAGATTCCCCGCGAGTATTACGAAGCATCGGCGGTGGACGGCGCCGGACCTGTCAGGCAATTTTTTACCATCACGCTGCCGGGTCTTTCTCCGATTATCTTCTTCAATTTCGTCATGCAGATGATCAGTGCGTTTCAGTCGTTCACGCAGGCTTTCATTGTTTCAGGCGGTACGGGAGGCCCGCTTGATTCCACCATGTTCTACAGCTTGTACCTCTACATTAAGGGCTTTGGATTTTCTGAAATGGGCTATGCTGCGGCCATGGCGTGGGTGTTGCTGATTATCATCGGTGCCCTGACGGCTCTAGCATTTCGATTTTCGGGCATGCTGGTGTCCTACGGAAGCGGGGAATAGCCTATGCGAAAATCGAGCGCTACCAGAATCGACCACATCATCTCGAATCTTGTTATCATCGTACTTGGAATCGGCATGCTCTATCCGATCATGTGGCTGTTTACCGCATCGGTGAA
>JAAYDK010000151.1 GCA_012729295.1 Spirochaetales bacterium
ATGTTATCCATGCTGCCTTGGACGCGGGAGTAAACCTATTCGATACAGCTCCGAATTATGGCTCGGGACGGAGCGAGCAGATACTCGGCAAAGCCCTGAGAGGACATTCAGAAGCGTTGGTCTCTACAAAATGTAAGGTCGACGGAAAAACATCACAAGATATCGTCGGGATTGTCGAGTCCAGCTTGCTCAGGATGAAGCGAGACAGGATCGATTTGATGCAGATACACTGGCCAACCGATAATCAAAGGGAGATGGATGAAGCCTTCACTGCAATGAGTCTGCTTAAAGATTCGGGAAAGATTCGCTCTATCGGCGTGTGTAATTTCGGTGTCGGTGATTTATCGACGTACGGTCATCAGCCCATCGTGAGCAATCAAATTCCCTACAGTCTGATGTGGCGGGTAGCGGAGCAGGGGATAGCCGATGCATCGAAAGCTCTGAATCTTTCGATAATTGCGTATTCGCCGTTGCAACAGGGACTGCTTAGCGGCGCATATGCATCGTTAGACGACTATCCCGCAAATCGGAAGCATACTCGACATTTTTCTTCCCGATGGCCGTCGGTACGCCACAAGGAAGCGGGGATGGAACAAGAAACACAGCAATGCCTGGATGTGTTCTTAGCCGAAGTCGATCGAACCGGTCTTTCCGGTACTTCTTTGGCGATGGCATATGTATACTCACGACCGTTTATCGATGTTGCCTTGGCAGGTGCGAGGACAATCGAACAGCTGAAGGTACTAGTCGGTTCTGTGGATATCGAATTGTTTGAAGAAACAATAGAACGTTTGAATTCGGGTTCGCGTTCGTTGATGTCGGCAGCGGGGGCCAGATTGGATATGTATCAGGGAGATAGAACCCATTGACAATTAGCCTGCTTGTTCTGAAAAGCAGGCTTTGTCGGCTGCCGATACTAGCTCGTTTTCTGTTTCCTTTGGTAAAAACATATTGCGGTGAGCAATCCCGCCCTCGCTAAATTCATCGCCGAAGTCAATAAATCCTAACTTATGATAAAACGGGAGGGCAGAGACTTGCGCGTGTAAATATATTTGTCCTTTTAACTGCTCGTCCCGTGCTGCCGTGATGCCGGCCTGAATCAGCAGTTTCCCGTATTGTAGCCCGCGGTAGGGACTAAGAACAGAAAGACGTTCGAGCCTGACGCCTTCTTCTGTTTGCCTGTACCGCATCGTTCCTACCGGGATATTTTGATACCAAAGTAGAATATGTCCGCTTTCATTGTCTTTCCCGTCTTGTTCTATGCCGAACTCAATATGTTGTTCTTCACAGAATACCTGCTCGCGGATATTCAGACATTCCAACAAAAACTGACGCATATCGGCATCATGCGCCAAACCCGTATGGATGACTGTGATGTGGCAGTCGGCTATTGTCATGGCTTCACTATATCGACGAGACCTAAGAGATTCAATATGTCGTCAGGACATCTTTTTAATATGATAGATTCTTGAACCGAAATCTCCTAGTACTCGAGTCTCTTTATCATATCCCGTTCCACAGAATTGCTGGTTAAGCTTTATGCCGGCATAGGCTAGTATGTCGCCGGGAACAATATAATACTCCAACTCACTTTCAAGGGTGAGCGTGTTCGACACGATTTTCTCTACCGGCGAGCCATCTTTTAAGCGTATCGGTGAAATCATGTTAACCAGATCCCCGAAGGTCTTCAGACTAATACGTTCTTTTCTCGGCGTCACGGCATAGGTCGCTTCAACATCCGCAACCGGTATTCTCAATACATCGGATTGTCCGTTTGGTTCGTTGAGGGTTTGGAAAAACAAGACCAGCATCTCGTTGAAATCGGGATTCGAAACAACCCAGATGGCATCGTCTTTACTCTTTGCTATCGGTTTTATTCTAGAAAAAAGTCCGTATTGGAAAAGCGAACGATACAGTTTATAGAACGCTATTTGATCTTTAACAGATTCTTTTTCCTGTGCGTTTAATGCAGTAAGGTCCAGTTCATAACCAAGAACACCGAATGAAGCCACATTGAAACGGGATTCGATGGTAGTGGTTCTCAAGGTCTGATGATTCGGCGAGGCCGATACGTGCGCGCCCATCGCTGATAGCGGATATCCGCACGAGGTTCCCTCTTGGATATGCATGCGGCACAATGCGTCGGTGTTGTCGCTCGTCCATGTTTGGGGCATGTAGCACAACATGCCTAGATCGAAGCGATTTCCTCCTGACGAACATGATTCGAACAAGATATGGGGGAATGCTTTCGTAAACCGATCAAGCAGTTCGTATAACCCGAGTACGTATCTATGGTTGAATTCGTATTGCCTGAAACCTTCGCTAGTACTGTACATGTCGCTAAACGGTCTGTTCATATCCCATTTTACATAATCGACCTGCCCGATGCTCCAAATGGCCGACAGGGATTCGAACAAATAGTCACGAACCTCTTCTTTGGTGAGGTCCAGAAGATACTGGTTGCGTCCGGGAGACGGCTCGCGACCGGGTACGGCAACTATCCATTCGGGATGATTGCGGTAGAGCTCGCTTTGACGACTGACCATCTCTGGTTCGCACCAGAGTCCGAACATCATACCCATACCATGAATAGCCTTGGATAGGGCTGCTAGACCGTTGGGAAGTTTTTTTGTATTGACCGTCCAATCTCCCAAGGAAGTCGTATCGTCCTGCCTGCTGCCGAACCAGCCGTCGTCAAGCACGAACAATTCGATTCCTGCATCGGCAGCCTCCTTAGCCAATTCATAAAGTCTATGTTCGGTGAAGTTGAAATAGGTTGCTTCCCAGTTGTTGACGAGTACCGGACGATGTCGGAGCTTCCACTTACCCCGGATGATGTGCTCGTTGATAAAATGATGAAAATTTCGTGAGGCGCCATTCATTCCTTCATGAGAAAAAGTCAGAACAGCCTCTGGAGTGGCGAATTTTTCTCCACCGTTCAAATGCCAGCGAAACGTAGATGGATTGATTTGGGTAAGAAGTCGGACTTTCCCGTAGGGAGAGACTTCGACTGTTTCGCAATGATCGCCGCTGTAGACAAGGTTGCATCCAATACAGTCTCCATTTGACTCGTTTGCTCCTTGTTCGACTAAGAATATACAGGGATTGTGTCTGTTCGAGCTGGTTCCGGTTTTTGAGTCGTTTACATAGATGCCGCTAGACAAAGGACGCGTCGTGCGATAGCGTTCGCGAGCCCAGGCTCCGTCGAACGTAACCAAATCGTAATCGCTGGTAAATACATCTAATTGAAGACTGGCCAAACGTTCGATAGTAATTGGCTGTTGGTCTCCATTGGTTAGCGTAGATCTTCGTACGATGACATCACATTGGTCGAATACGGTATAATATAATTCAAGTTTTACCGGCGATATTTTGTCTGCGAGAACGATTACCAGAGTTGAGCATTGCGAATGGTCTCCGTATGATTCGGCCAAACCGCTGAACGAACGTGGTTTACCCTTTAGGATTCTGTGACCGGTATAGATAAAATCAGCAATTCTGTCTCCGTTGCTGCGAGAAAAGATTACCGCACTTTCACGAAAATCCCCTTTCCCGAACGATGAATATTCCATACAGAGATTTTCTAGAAATAAAGCGGGATGTTCTTCGTCGTACGCAACCGACGAACCGATTCCGATCGTATGCTTATCGATGAGGGCTTCAAGGTTCTGGGTTGTCCGAATTCTTCTACCATAGTACAAATGCTCGAGATGGCTTGTCTCGTTCACTCGCAGCAGATATGAAGTGTATCGGGTGTGCAATGAAAATACCAAATTGCGTTCGTGAATCATCCCCATCTCCTTGTGCCTTGCTTCTTATTGCAATCATAGTTGCTTGCGATTATCATTTCAATGCAAATATACTCCGCATGACATCGTTTTGGCACCTGTCTTGTGAGGTAAATAATCATCTTGAGAGGATTGGACTATGGATGTACGTCGATTACAGTTGTGGGAAGGGCGTAATGCTGTGATGTTATCAAACGAAACATTGCGGAGCGTTATAGAAGACCAAGGCGGGATGGTCATTGAACTGAGTAACATAAACAATCAGGGAGGGCGCATAAACGCGCATCCTTTGTATTGGTTTAGAGGAAAAGGATATTCGCTATCCTCTGACGAGAATCATGATTTCTGGCGTAACAGCAACCTGCTGTACCATCTTGGCGGTGCTTTTTTCTGTTTCCCGAATTTTGGCGGAGGGCATACCTATAAAAACGTATTTCACGAACCTCACGGATGGACAGCCAACAGTCCTTGGACCGTGGTAAAATACGGCACCGATTTTGAAACGGGGGCCAACTGGGTCGTCTCCTCCATGACCGGTCCTGAACAAAATTATCGGTGCGACATTAAGAAAATCGACATGGTCCTACCCAACCATCCGGTCCTGTACAGCAGCATTTCGATAACGAATACCGGTTCGGCTCCGCTACGTGCGAATGCCGCATGGCACAATACGGTCGGTTCACCGTTTTTAGAGTCGGGGTGTTTGATCGACGTGTGTGCCAACCACTTTGCCACAGCTGTAGAGGACTCGGAATTCAATGGAACCACACGACTAGCGATGGGAAAGGAATTCAACGATCTGGGCAAAGTCCCCGCCAAAGACGGTTCGACACTCGATATCTCAGTCGTTCCCGGTATGATCGGCCATACCGACTTCGTAACCGGTTCTGTTCCAAGCGAAACTCGTTTGGGATGGAGTTCCGTTTTGAATCCACGATTAAAAATGGTCTATGTGTCGTTTTTTAGCGGTCCCTCTGCATTATCCGATGACGATATTCCCCTCTATTTCAATAATCTTTGGATGCAATACGGTGGAAGACCGATGACTCCCTGGGCGCTGTACGACGGTGGTACCGACCAGACATTCTGTCTCGGAGTTGAAAACAGTATCGGATATTATGCCGAAGGATTGGCAAAATCGGTCGGAATCGAAACGTTCCTTGGTCATCCGACTACCGTTGAAATTCCAGCCGGCGCTACTCGGTTTCAGCGATACGGCACCGCATTCGCTCCGTTGGACAATCCAAAGATGATGAACGGTATCCAATCGATCGAACAGTCCGAAGAAGGCATCATTCTAAAACATGGTAAAGCTTGGGGTTTTATTGAAGCTGATTCGAGTTTTACTATTCTCAAAGCCATCGAACGAAAGGTTCTCGAGTGAAAAAAGAGCGGGGACCGTGTAAAAGTCCCCGCTTCTCAAAGGTGCCGACCGGATTCGAACCGGTGCATAGAGGTTTTGCAGACCTGTCCCTTACCACTTGGGTACGGCACCGACGCAACAGTGACAATACCAGAAATAGTTTCAATATGCAAGTCGAAGTATGTGAGTTTCTCAATGGAGACCGTGGATTTAAAGGCGTTGTGCCGCTTACGGTAGTGAGGACATAAATTGTTCTGAATACTCACAGCATATCAGAGTTTAATTTTCTATTGAACTATTTTGTTTCTTTATGGTTGTTTGTACGTACGATAGTTGCTATTGACGCTGAGAAGCTTCTAGTGTATCATTCAATATGAATCAAAAAGAATTAAAAAAGTTCATAAGAGGATATGTATGGGACTTATTCCAGCTGATCGGCAGCGGAAAATTATCGACCTAATCCATACGGATAAAGTCGTCCAGGTTCAGGACCTGAGCGATCGGTTTGATGTAAGCGTGCTGACGATCCGCCGGGATCTCGATTATCTTGCTTCCCAGGGTCTGGTAGAACGGACTCATGGTGGAGCGACCTTGCGAAGATCGCTTCCGGTCGAACCGCTGTTCAGTCAGAAAGCATCGGAATATACGAAAGAAAAACGGGTAATCGGGCTGGCGGCTGCAGCGCTGGTTGAACCGGGTGATACCGTGTTTATCAACAGCGGTTCAACAACTTTTGAAGTGATTCGTGCATTACGCCATCATGAGATAACGATTGTTACCAACAATATTGATGCAGCTTGGATAGCAAACGAAGATGCTTCTTTCCGCTTGATATTCGTTGGTGGTGCATATCGTACGCGTTCGCATTCGGTTTCTGGAAGTCTCTCGCAATCGATTGTCGGAAATGTATATGCAAACAAGGCGATTATCGGAGTCGACGGATTCAGTCTCAAAGCCGGCTTAACTACTCCGGTTGTGGAAGAAGCCGATACTACCCGCTATATGATTGAAAAAACCGTCGGAAAGGTAATCGTGGTGGCGGCGGGAAACAAAATCGGAGTCGTGTCAAATTTTAAGACAGTCGATGTTCAGCATATCGATGTTTTGGTTACGGATAAAACGGGTGGGAGCGTACTTTCAAAGGAAGAGCTGTCCGCGTTGGGAATCGATTTAATAGTCGCCGAATAATCGGTGGTGTTCATAACGATGGAGGGATAAGCATGGCTTACGAAGACGCATATAAGGATTGCGTGTGGATTGATTTCGAAACATTAGAACAGTTTATGATCGATGCTTTGGTTGCGTACGGCGTTCCAAAGCAGGATGCAAAGGTTATCGGAGATGTACTAATCGAATCTGATAAGCGGGGAATCGACTCGCATGGAATCGGCAGGCTAAAGCCAATTTACCTTGATCGGATCGATTTAGGGATCATGAATCCAGTTACGAATATCGAAGTTCTCAAAGATGATATGACTACTGCGGTTTTGGACGGTCACAACGGGATGGGGCATGTCGTTGGTAAAAAAGCAATGGAGATGGCTATCGAAAAAGCCGGGAAATACGGGATGGGCATGGTAGCGGTACGTAACAGCAACCATTACGGAATCGCCGGCTATTATGTAACGATGGCAACCGATGCTGGGATGATTGGTATTACGGGAACCAATGCCCGTCCGTCGATCGCTCCTACGTTCGGTGTCGAAAATATGATGGGAACCAATCCCCTGACATTCGGTCTTCCCACCGATGAGGAATTCCCCTTCGTACTAGACTGTGCAACGAGCATTACGCAAAGAGGTAAAATCGAAGTGTACGGACGTGCAGGCAAGCAATTGCCTCCCGGCTGGGTAATCGGTCTCGACGGAAAGACTCGAACCGATACGGATCAGGTGTTGAAAGATCTTACCACCGGAGAAGCAGCTCTGACTCCGCTGGGCGGTATCGGCGACGAGTTAGGCGGATACAAGGGCTTCGGTTATGCCATGGTAGTGGAAATTTTGTCTGCGGCACTCCAAGACGGAGCTTTTATGAAGCAGTTAAACGGTTTTGACGAGAACCATAAACCGATTCCGTACCCGCTGGGGCATTTTTTCATTGCCATCGATCCGGCCAGATTTATGGGACTCGATGTATTCAAACGGATTGCGGGATCGATTTGCCGTGAAATTCGTTCTTCGAAGAAGGCCCCGGGTCACGATCGCATCTACACTGCGGGCGAAAAAGAATACGAAGCATGGCAATATCGCAAAGAACACGGCTGTCCGGTTCCCGATAGCTTGCAAAAGGCGATGGTTGCGGTACGGGACAAGAAAAAAATGAATTATTCGTTTAGTTTCGAACGAAAATAAGAAAAAAAGGAAAAAATTATGGATGTACTAAAAGAAAAAGCTCTCGCGTATCACCAACTCAACGGCGTTCCCGGAAAAGTATCTGTTGTACCTTCAAAACCGTGTCAGACGGCTGCCGATTTAGGCTTGGCCTACACCCCGGGTGTTGCCAAACCCGTGCTCGAAATTGCTGATAATCCCGAAGATGTCTACCGCTATACATCAAAGGGCAATCTTGTTGCGGTGATTTCTAACGGTACGGCGATTCTCGGATTAGGCGACAGAGGAGCTTTGGCCTCCAAGCCGGTCATGGAAGGCAAAGGAGTCCTGTTCAAGAGATTCGCCGACATCGATGTGTTCGATATCGAGCTTGACGTGAAAGATCCTGCAAAAATTATCGAAATCGTGAAAGCGATGGAACCTACCTTTGGCGGAGTGAACCTAGAAGACATCAAAGGTCCGGAGTGCTTCGAGATCGAACAAAAGCTCATCGAAATGTGTGATATTCCTATTTTCCACGATGATCAGCACGGAACGGCAATCATTGCTACTGCGGGTCTCATGAACGCATCCGAAATCGTGGGTAAGAAATTATCAGAACTGCGTATTGTGGTGAACGGCGCCGGAGCTGCAGGATTATCCTGTGCAAAAATGTTTGTCGCATCAGGAGTGAATAAGGACAATATCCTTATGCTCGACAGCAAAGGTGTCATCTATAAAGGACGCCAGGCTGGAATGACTCGCGAGAAAGAGGAATTTGCCGCCGAGACTACCAAAAGAACCTTAGCCGAAGCGATGGTAGACGCAGACGTGTTCATGGGGTTGTCGGTTGCAGATTGTGTGACGCCGGAGATGTTGCTTTCGATGGCAAAAGATCCGATTGTGTTTGCAATGAGCAATCCCAATCCCGAAATTACCTACGAATTGGCTACCGCTACCCGCAAAGATGTGATTATGGCAACAGGCCGGAGCGATTATCCAAACCAGATTAACAACGTATTGGGATTTCCGTTCATTTTCCGCGGAGCTTTAGATGTTCGGGCAGCGAAAATTTCCGAAGGCATGAAGATGGCTGCTGCCCTTGCCCTGGCGAAGCTGGCTAAAGAGCGTGTCCCCGAGGTAGTGAAAAAGGCATACGGCGGACAGGACTTTACGTTCGGGCGCAATTATATCGTTCCTAAACCGTTCGATCCCAGAGTCATCGAATGGGAGGCCGTCGCGGTAGCAAAGGCTGCGTGTGAAGAGGGTTTGGCCCGAAAACCGCTTACCGATTGGGAAGGGTATCGTAAGTCACTTGTGGAGCGTATGGCACATTACTGGGACTAACTATCGCGTTTATGTAACACACACAGGTCGGAGATATATTCTTTCCGACCTGTTCTTTGTGGCGCTCTGTAATTCCAATATTGTGCATTCTCGTATTAACGATTAAGATATTTTTAGATGACAAAGCGCGCGAGAATTGTTCGATATATTGCCGTCGGCTTGCTGATTGCAGCGGTACTGGGAACTTCAGGTGCTGTATTTATCACGAGTATGTCGCGCATGGTCGAACAAGATACGAAAGAAATGCTCGACATGATTGCCGGACAAAATGCTGCCCGTGTCCGGTCGACTATGTTGTTAGAATTGCGTTCTCTGGAATTACAGGCTTCGTTTATCAGCAATTACCAAGATATTAAATCAGATGCAGTTATCGAATCACTCAAGCGGGATGTGGAGCGTCTCGGGTACTTAAGAATTGGAATACTTTCTCCAGACGGTGCCAGCCGAAACACGAGCGGACCAGACAATAATTTGTTTTACAGGGAATATTTCCAGCAGGCGATGAAAGGAGATGCAGTAATTTCTGAACCGCTTCAGTATTCGCTCGATCCGACGATTAATGTACTTGTATTCGCAGTCCCGATTAAAAAAGATTCACACATTATCGGAGTGCTTCGTGGAGCTCACGATGTTGCGCAATACAGCCTGATGCTTGACATGTCGATGTTCGGAGGCGATGGGCATGCACATATTGTTCGCCCAGATGGGAATTCTTTGATTACCATCTCTACCGATGAGTTTCACGAGCTGTTCAACACCCATCCCCTTGATGAGCACTATGAGCTCAAAGACGAGCCTGGACTGGAAGTTTTACGAACCGGCATGAAAAACGGCGAAAGCGGGATTCTGAACTATAGACAGGAAAACGGGAAGCACGTGTATATCGATTATCGGCCGTTGGGAATAAACGACTGGTATCTTGTCAGCTATGTCCCGGTAGATGCAATGCTCGGACGTTCTACCGACGTATTGCGTATTTCAATTGGGACTCTTCTCGTTTTGCTTATCGTTTTTTTATATCTCATCATTTCCATTATCGTTTCAAAAGAACGGAAAGAGCAGACCTTGGAAAAGATCGCCTTTGTCGACCAGCTTACTGAATTGATGAATTGGGAGTATCTACGCTATAAAATCGTTTCTGGAGAACTCAAAGGGGAACTATCAGACTACTGCTATATCATTGTCGACATTGCCAATTTTAAGGTGGTAAACGAACTGATTGGATATTCTCGCGCTGATAATCTGCTAAAGGCTGTAGCGCGTACGCTTAAAGCATCAGTGTTTCGTGATGAATATGCAATCCGAGTGGTAAGCGATCGGTTTTGTCTTTTATGGAGGACGAAGTCGGCCGAAACTATCAAGGAAAGGCTCGATAGATTGTTTTCCAATCTTGAACAACTGCAAAATAGGCCTGAATTTTCTATACTACAAGGGCGCCAGGTTAATTATTTCTGCGGCATCTATCCCATCGAGGATGCACGGATGCCTCTTGGGACAATCCATGAGATGTCGATTGTTGCGCTTGATTCGATACGAGACGGGAAATCCAGCGGGTATGCTATCTATGATCAGAATCTTCACCTCTCGTTACGGCAGAAAAAAGAACTCGAGTCAAGATTCGATTCAGCTTTGCAAAACGATGAATTTATCATCTACCTCCAGCCGGTATTTACCGTTAAAGACAAAACTTTGTATGGAGCCGAAGCTCTCGTTCGGTGGAATCACCCGATTCGGGGAATATTGAATCCCCTTGAATTTATTCCGATGTTGGAAGAAAACGGAACTATTGGACAGCTCGACACGTTAGTGTTCGAGAAGGTCTGTCGTTTGCAACGCGCCTGGATCGATCAGGGCAGGCCGATTTTGCCAATCTCGGTAAACGTTTCACGAGCACACCTGCTTGCACCTTCTTTTACCGAAGATTACCAAAGGATTGCCGATACCTATCGGGTAAATCCTTCCAGGCTTATACTTGAGATTACTGAGACTGCGTTTGTTGATGCTCCGGCAAAATTTAAGGATGTATTTGTCCGTCTGCACGAAATTGGTTTCATTATCGCAATCGATGATTTCGGAACAGGGTATTCATCGCTAAATCTACTATACGATTTAGCGATCGATTATATAAAAATCGACCGAAAGATGATTATTGGCCTAAACGAAGGTGGTAAATCGGAAACCGTGCTGCGCCATATGCTGCACATGATTCAAGAGATAGGAATGTCATCGGTTGCCGAAGGAGTCGAGACGGAATCGCAACTGTCACTGTTGGCCACTGCAAACTGTACGTACGGTCAAGGATATCTGTATGCCAAACCCATGCCGGTTGAAGTATTTGAGCAGCTCTTGGACGAGAACCACCGTTAAGCGATTTTCCACACCGCTTTTAATTGTTCCTTACCCTGATCGAGTGCACGCTGGTATTGCCCGTTTAGTTGGGAAAATCCGTTTTGCAGCATCTGGATAAATTCGGGGTCTTGTTCCATCGACAGATCGACACCCTTACCATATTTTTGCGCAAGGCGTTCTTGTTTCTCTTGGAAGATCGGCAGATACTGCTGTTTTGCCCGCTCAATTAATTTCTCTCGGGCTGTTATGTATTGCTCGAGAAATCGTTTCAATTGCTCGAATACCTGGCTTCCCGAATGTTCTTTCCCATCCACAAGCTTCACGAGTTGCTGCAATTTATCCAATCTTTGCCCGATATCGTTCTGCTGAGGTAGTGCAATATTCATAACTACGGTCGTAGCGATACCTTCGCGAACGTATACTTTATCTTCTGCCGAATACTGTACGTATGCTTTTTCAACCGACGCATCCTCTGGATCGTCCGAGGCTAGTAGTAGTCCTGCAAGTTTACGGCCCTCGGTTCGCAATGCTTCTAGCCTAGTTTTTTCAGGATTGGGTTTGATTGAATCGGTTTTCTCGAGGGCGATTTCCCATGCTGATTTTAATAACGACATTGCGCGCTTTCCTCCATAAAAATTCTCAATATTCAGATGAATGTATCTATAGGATACTAGTATCTATTGTAATGGACAAGTAGATGGATATGGACGCTTTGGGAAAAAAACGTTAGTCTGACGGCATGCATGTGACAGAAAAAACATATTATGATTTACCGTATGAACGTGAATTGACGGTACGGGTAGTCGATATAATTACAGATGGCAAACACAAGGCAGTAGTTTTAGACAAAACTATTTTCTACCCCGAAGGCGGCGGACAGCCGGGTGATATGGGATGGCTTGGCACGTATGAAATCATCGATACGCAAAAAAAGAACGATGGTACGATTGAGCATGTGCTTTCCGAAGGGGATGTCCCCGAGATCGGAAAAGAATACCGGCTGACGCTCAATTGGAGTCATCGATACGACTTTATGCAGCAGCATACGGCCCAACACCTGATTTCGGGCATTCTGTATTCTTCTGCTTCCATTGGAACCGTATCGGTACATTTCGGGAAGGATCTGTTTACAATCGAGACCGATGCCGATGAAATCGAACCGACCGTATTACTCGCAGTCGAGGACAAGGTAAACGAAATTATCAGAACCCACGTTCCGCTGCAGGTTAAAACTGCGACTCGCGAGGAAGCTGATACGATGGGACTAAGAAGAGAA
>JAAYDK010000152.1 GCA_012729295.1 Spirochaetales bacterium
AAAAAAAGAGAACGTATAGATGACAATGGAATGCTATTGCTTTACTAACTGAACCTGTAGTGTTATTATTCATGAATCGGAATTGCCTTATAACCTCGTTACGTATCTGGTTTTCAGTTGTTTGGATGGTGTCATGGGGAAAAAAATAGTACGTGTTCTCGCACTTATGCTACTTATGGTCTCGTATGTGACCGGCGCACTCTCTGCCGCACCGCTGATCGTACAATCTCCTTGGTTTATCCAAACGAACGACCGTACAGCGGCACAATCTGTTGTCTCTATACAAGAAGTCTCGCTTGCAGGACAACTTGGAGTAAGTGACCAGCAATCACCTGTGTTCTCTAAAGAGGACAGAGTGCTCTCTGCCATCTCCAATCCAGCCTACCCAGTTACGCCTGGAGATATGCTCACGCTTTCTTATACCGAAGGGAAAACACTGGTTTCTCTGACGTTGCGTGTCGGTGGTGATAATCGCTTGTCGATACCGAATTTCGGTACGGTCGACGGCATCGGGAAAACGCTCGAGCAGTTCGTAAAAGACATCGAGCAGACGGTTACCACATATCTTCCGTTTTCTTCGCCGAGAGTCTCGCTTCTGTCCACTGGAGCCTTTACCGTATTAGTAAAGGGAGAAGTAAGCGCGGCTACCGAAGTATCTGCGTGGGGTCTATCGCGACTGTCTGAAGTCGTAGGGCTGGCCACTTCGTTTGCATCGGCCCGCAATGTAGAAATTCTTTCATCTTCAGGCAAGCGTACAACATATGATTTATATAAAGCTCTGCGAGAAGGAGACATTACTCAAAATCCGTTGATTCGACCGGGAGATGTCGTTACATTCTCGCGAGCTAATCGAATAGTTGTGCTTAGTGGTGAAGTGCTTAGACCCGGCATCTATCAACCGTTACAACAGGAAACGCTATCGGATGTGATCAATACGTATGGCGGCGGGATTCTGCCGAATGGAGACGCATCCTCGATTGTCGTAGAGAGAGCCGGTTCGATGGAAGTCTCCAAAGTCGATCTGGCAACGCAAAAATCGTTTGCGCTTCGTCATATGGATGTCGTAAGAGTCGAACCGGTGATGAGGTCAACGGCTTCAGTAATCGTAGAAGGCGCTATCTCGGTCGTCGATGGACAATCGGTATCTACAATCCCCGCGTCCAGCGGCCGCCTGTATTACCAATTTTATCCAAACGAAACGGTCGATTCGATGATTCTCGCGCTTGCCGATCGTTTTACCACCACCAGCGATTTGTTGAATGCCTATATTCAGCGAGGCCCAGATATAATCGCAATAGATGCCCAATCGATCCTCATCGGTTCTGCAAAAGAGGAAACCGCCTTGCTTCTTCACCCTGGAGACAAATTTGTTGTTCCGTTTAACCAGATGTTTGTTACGGTAGCCGGTGGAGTACTGAAGCCCGGAGTCTATCCGTATGTTCCAAATAAAGAGGCTTCGTATTATATCAATCTCGCCGGAGGATTCGACAAGACAAAGAACCGTAACAGCAAGTATGCGATACTTGATAAATTCGGAGAAAAAGTCGATAAAAATGCCGTAATTCTGCCGGAAAACATCATCACAGCCGAAATGAATACGTTTAATGCAATAAACGGGCAGACATTGGCGACAACCGTAACCATCGTGGGACTGGTTGCCACCATCCTGTCGATTGTGATCGATGTCATTACCATTTCGAGCAAACTGTAGGGAGAACGGTGGCGTGGATACATCAGAACAAATACAAATCAACCCTGAGGACCTGCAGACCGAAGGCATGAGCATTAAAGAGCTTCTCCATATCCTTAAGGTACGGGTCGGCTGGATTATCGCGACGTTTATCGTAGTAATCAGCGTCGCTGCCGTGTATTTGAATTACGTGACCCCAATGTACGAGTCCGAAATATCCATTTTGGTCGAATCGCTACAAAAATCTAGTTCAATCGAAAGTTTGCTGATGGGCCAAAGTACTACGAAGATTTCTACTGAAGTAGAACTTGCACTCAGCAGCCGCAACATCACCGATGCATTAGCCTTGCTTAATTTAGATTCCTATACCAATTCCGACGGAGAGCCGTACAGCGATCGAAAAGTCTTAGGCGGTCTTAAGGAACGAATCAGCGTCACGACGGTAAAAGATACCAATATCGTAAAGATCACCGTTACCGATGCGAATGCAAAGTTCGCAGCCGACTTTACCAACGCTCTAGCCGAAAGCTATAACGAGATGCTCAACTCGATTGCCCGAAATTCCAAGACGGTGCAAAAAGAATTCATCGAATCTCAAATTCCGATCAACGAGCAGCAGTTGCAGGAAGCCACAAATGCATTGGGAGTCTTCCGTGAAGAAAGCAATATTATCCAGCTTTCGGATAAAAGTAAGCTCTTGTCCGAGAAAATTGCCTATTTCCAACTGAGGAGAGAACCCCTTTCGCTTCAGCTCAACGAAGCGGTCTACGCTTTCGACCAATATCGTGCGGCATTAATCGAACAAGGACTTTCGATTCCTAGTTATGAATCATTGTCTAAAGATCCCACTGTACTTTCTCTTTCCGATTCGCTACACGACAAGTATCGCGAAAGAATATTGTACGAAGCAATCAACAACGGTAACGAGAATGCAACTCCCCGCCAGTACGTGCTTGAAAGCGCAAGCTCGCAGGTAAGCAAAGCGCTGCTCGATCATCTTTCACACATCATTGTCAAAGCAGCCGGATCAAACGATCTCGTAGCGAATTTCAGGCTTTCGGAGTTGGCGCAGGCTACTCAGCAGAGAATCGTCACTGAAGTCGAAATAGATGTGTTGGTGTCTGTTGAGGCTGATTATACCGAAGAGCTTTCGAAACTGCCGGTACTCGAACGTAAACTTCTTGATCTTGAACGCGACGTTCAGGTGTACGAAACGTTGCGTCTTCGATTGCTCGAGTTACTTGAAGAGGTCAAGATTGCCGAAGCGGCAGTTTCTCGCAGCGTGACGGTAGTCGATGCTGCAAAAATCGGCGAAAACCCCGTGAGTCCGAATAGGTTGCTCATCCTCGCCGTTGCGGTTTTGTTAGGAGTTGCAGGCGGAGTGTTGCTTGCCCTCATGGTAGAGATGCTTGACGTAACCGTTAAAGACGAAGGAACTATCAAACGCCTGGCAGGAGCCAACATCCCGATTCTCGGTTGGGTACCTCTGATGAACTTCGATCAAAAAATACCAATTCCTGAGCTGACTGTTATCAACAAACCGCTCTCGTTCGAGGCGGAACGATACAAGCTGATTGCAAGCAATATCTCCTTCGGGTCGCTTAGGAAAACCAGACAGGTCTTTAGTGTAACCAGCCCGGGGATGGGAGAAGGTAAAACATCACTGATTGCCAATATCGGAACTGCGCTTGCCCAAAACGGATTAAAAGTACTGCTTGTAGACGGAGATTTACGGTTGCCGCAGCTGGAAACATTTTTTAACCTGAAAAAAAGTCACCACGGGCTGGTCGATGTCATCTGGGGCAAACGCTCTCCCGAGGAAGTTATCATCCAGCCCCTTGCCGAAGTTCCTTCATTACACGTCCTGCCTCCCGGAATGCTGCCTCAGCTTCCCTCCGCAGTCTTCAATTCAGCTCCCTATTCAGCGTTGCTTCAGTATCTGTTAAAACGTTATGAATACATCCTCATCGACACTCCGCCGCTGGCTTTTGCATCGGAATTGATGGCAATCGCAAAGCATACCGACGGATTAGTCATAAACCTGAGAGCCGGAGTAACGACAAAGGGTTCGTTTAGAGAACTGCTCGACAACCTGATACTGGGGAAAATCAACATACTCGGCGTGGTATTTAACGGTGTCCTTGAAAAGAA
The DNA here is from genome assembly GCA_012729295.1 of Spirochaetales bacterium. Classification (GTDB taxonomy): domain Bacteria; phylum Spirochaetota; class Spirochaetia; order Sphaerochaetales; family Sphaerochaetaceae; genus JAAYDK01. Next base: position 3,842 of record JAAYDK010000152.1, read on the forward strand.
ATCGGGCGGTCACTATACCGGAGGTCGCTACTACGCCTATAAAGACAATTATTACGCAAAGCGGTATTACGACGGCAAGACTGGTAGCGGGAAGAAAAAACCGCGTGAACTGTCGGTACGCGGCGGATACCGATCCAACTTTATCAGGGACTTGAAACGACGTGAAAAAGGACGCAGTGAAGGTACTCAGGCTCCTGTCCGTCCATTCATTTTAAAGAACGATCCGTTTGCAGCAAATCATCAGACTCCCGATAGAATCCCTGAACAAAAGGTACCGCAGGAGCAGGTCTCCGAAATTGATTTACTCGCAACCATTGAAAATGATCCGAAAGCGGCGGGCCGGCAGTAGACAGCTTTTTTTCGTTCTGGTATTGTTTGCTGTTAGAAATACAACCGGGAGGAGCGATGGGAACCACAATCCGCTATCTGCATCATCAATGCGGTACCCGTATTGTTCCCATTGATTATCTTTCATTTAAGCAGGTCGACCACCTGCTATTTTTTTGCCTTGGGAGGGGCTCGGCACATGGCACAAGTCTTTGAATCGCGTTCTCTAACGGTAATCGATGATTTTACGATTGAAGAGAGAAGGTACCTCTTTGACCAGACGAAAATCTTAAAATCGGCGATTGAGCACCAAGACGAAGAAATCCTGAAGCGTTTTAGAATCGATAATCCCGATTTTGGTATCTACGAGGTGTTTCTGGAAGACAGTACCAGGACAAAGGAGTCCTTTCGGAATGCAGCGAAGTTCCACCGTTCCAAGGTAAGCGACATGGCTACCGATTCGTCGTCGTTTAACAAAGGAGAAAGCTATGCCGATACGTTCAATACCTTAGCCGGTTATGGAAACAGCGTGTTTATCGTACGTAGCAAACTCGAGGGAGTCTGTCGGTGGCTTGAAGACGAAGCATCCGAATTTGCAAAACGCAACAAATTATGGCGCAAGCCCGCCTTTATCAATGCCGGCGACGGTAAGCACGAGCATCCCACACAAGAACTGCTCGACGAATTCACCTTTATGGAAGACAACCGGTGGAGTTTCGATTCCATCCATATCGCGTTAGTCGGAGATCTGTATCACGGTAGAACGGTTCACTCGAAAGCTGACGGATTACGGGTGTTCAACAAAGTAAAAGTCGATCTGGTTGCTCCACCTGAATTGGCGATGCCCGAATCGTATGTCGTGAAGATGCACCAGAATAATTTCACTGTCAGAATCTTCAAGTCAATCGATGAGTACCTTTCGCAAGACGATATTGCCGATAAATGGTACTTCACACGGCCGCAATTGGAACGTATGGGAGAGCGAGTCCTCGCCCGTCAGGATGAACTGCGCACATGCGTCACTTTCAGACGCGAATTCATCGATATGATGCCTGCCGGAACCAAATTCTATCATCCACTGCCACGACATAAGGTCCATCCGACCATTCCGACTTTTCTGGACGATACTCCGCTGAATGCCTGGGAACGCCAGTCGATTAATGGCATGTATGTCCGTATCGTACTGCTAGCTCTGATAGCGGGAAAGATCGGAAATGACTTTTTCTCTACCGAATCACCGCGTCAGCGCAACGACGAGGAATATATCGTAAAAGTAGACGTACCGAATAAAGTACCTGAAAACCAAAAAGATCCGTACTCTGAAGGCGTACGTCCCATCCACGACGGTATAGTCATCGATCACATTGGAAGAGGCGACGATCCGGTAACCATTCGTAAGCAGATCTCGCAGATTATCAAGGTATTGAATTTAGACGGACTCAAGGGGGGAGAGTGGGTTTCGACATCGAAGCGTGAAGATAACCTGTTTAAGGGTATTATTTTCAGACCGGGAATGCGTGAATTTACCCGTAAGGAGTTGAAACGGTTGGCCGCTGTTGCTGCCGGCTGTACGCTCAACATCATCAGAGGCGGTCAGGTTGTAGAAAAATACCGAACCCACTTACCGCCCCGTATCTATAATTTCAGCGATCTGTCCTGTAACAACGAAGCATGCATCAGTCATCCGAACCAATCTGAAGGAGCCCCTGCAAAATTCATAAGAACCGAAGATAATCGCTATGCATGCGAATATTGTGGTAGACTGCACACATATCAGGAAATCTGGACGTAGGAGGGATTATGGCATCGAAAACGATTGAGGAAGTACGGTCTTATTACGGACCTCTGATAGCCAAAGGTGCGCTACAGCTCGAAGCGGTGAAACTCAGCGCAAGAAAACCATTCAAATGGGCTTCAGGGTATTGGATGCCGATCTACAATGACAATCGACGATTCTTATCCCGTAGCGAAAGTCGATCGCTTATCGCCGAGGCCTTCGAAGCCACGTTAGAGGCGTTGGATTTCAAACCCGATCAGATAGCAGGAACCGCTACCGCTGGAATTCCTCATGCCACGACGTTGGCCGACAGGCTGGCGTTACCGCTTTCATACGTACGTTCGTCCGGAAAAGACCACGGCCTGCACAATCTTATCGAAGGCCTATCTTCCGATGGTTCGTATCATCATGCGCAAGTATTACTGATTGAAGATCTGATTTCTACCGGTGGGAGCTCGGTGAAAGCTGTTCAGGCAATTAGTGCTGCTCAAGGTGTCGTTCCCTACTGCCTTGCGATATTCACCTACGGATTTCCTGCTTCTGTAGAGGCTTTTGCGGCAATAGAACCTCAATGTAAGGCAATCGCACTACTCGATTACGATACGTTGATTGAGACGGCTCTCAAGATAGGATATGTTCACGAATCCGATGCAAAAGTATTACAAGCATGGCGAATCGACCCGTTCGGATGGGGCGAAACACACGGGTTTATTCCCGTCAGAGAATAGGAGGCCTCCTCATGGTTCGTACATCGTATCTCGACATGTTGCGCCAGAGTGCAACACAGAGCGGCAACTGCGCCTGCATGGGACTTGATCCGCAGTTGGAAACGCTCGTAGATATTTCGAACGACCCGCGTAACAAGATTACCTCGTTTTTCGAACGCTTGTTGTCGGCTATGTCTTCAAGAGGCTTGATTCCTGCAGCGTTCAAACCGAATCTAGGCTTCTACAGTAGCCTGGATCGCCCGTTACGCAACTCTTTTTCAGGGTCTCTTGCATTAGCAGACGTAATTTCCCTGGTAAGGTCGCACTTCAATGGTATTCCGATTATTCTTGACTCCAAACGTGGCGATATCGCTCGTTCGAGCGAAAATTATGCTGACGAAGCTTTTCTTGCCTGGGAAGCCGATGCGGTAACGGTCAGTCCGTTTATGGGGCGGGATTCGATTCATCCGTTCGAAATGGCAGCCGACGGGAAACGTGGTGTCTATGTGCTCAATCGAACCAGCAATAAGAGTGCGGTAGAACTTCAAAATTCCGTCATCGTCGATCCGGTCGATGAGAAAGAGCTCTATCCTTTATATCAATCGGTAGCGGTTCTGATTTCCAGCTGGGCTGCCGAGCGACCGGGAACGGGAGCTGTTGTCGGAGCAGTCAGCATCGATGAATTACAGCAGATTGCTTCTTGGTATGCCCATAAGGAGATACCGATGCTGATTCCCGGAGTCGGTTCACAAGGAGCAAGTGCTGCTAAAACAATCGAGATCCTGCGCGCCAGCTCCTACGATCCCGTATTGGCAAGAATCAACAGCTCCAGTGCTTTGACTCATCCATGGAAGCATGGTCCGGCACCGGACAACTGGCTTGACAGATGCCTTACGAACATCGAAGCGTTGTTAAAGGAGACTGCTCTGTGAGTCATTTATGGTTGGATAAACAAACCATTCGTTCGGTTCTCTGCGGAAGTGGTACATCTGCTTTGCAAGGGCACAGTAATCCGCTTCTAGCAACGGTTTCTGGAGTTGCTACTACCAAAGCTCCTCTTATTACCTATGTGGACCGGCATGTCGGTTCTGTCGAGGTTATCACAACAAAGAGCTTTCAAGTAACTGTGAATCCCGGTAATCGTGAGCCGATTATCTGTGAAATAGAAGCCGGTTCGTTCGGCAATTCGGTCGGGCTAAGAAATCCGGGTATGGAAGAAGCTCTGAGCGAACTGCGTTTGTTACGCTCAAAAGGTTTGCGCTGTCTGCTCAATGTTTCGATTTCTGCTTCGAATGCCGAGGATTTTGTGACATTGGCAGGAGCATTCCAATCGGTTGCCGATATTCTGGAATTAAATTTTTCCTGCCCGCATGCAGCTTCGGGCTACGGTTCTTCAATCGGATGCGACCCGGCAATTACCGCGATGTACGTGAAAGCCATTAAAGACGCATTTCCCGATTGTCAGGCTCTGATTTTCCCAAAGCTTACTCCTAATGTCGAGGATATCGGGATCATTGCAAAGGCTGCAGTCGATGCCGGGGCCGACGGGATTTCGGCTATCAATACCGTCGGACCGGTAGTGTATCGAGAACCATTAGGCAACCAGATTATCCTGCAGAACAAGCTCGGCGGCAAAGGTGGGAAAAGCGGACGATGGATTAAGCAGCACGCTTTGGGTGCGGTAAAGAGAATCAGAGAAGCAGTTGGACCTGGAATCCCGATTATCGGGATGGGGGGGATTACAGACGCCTCAGATATTGTCGACATGCTGAAAGCGGGAGCCGATGTCGTCGGTATCGGATCAGCTTTTGGTAAAGTACCTCAGGTTCATTGGGACTCGTATACCAAGGCATTGCTTAACGATTTTCGGGCAATCATCACGGGTAAGGAAGATCCGCGTTCCTGTTATACCTATTACCAAGATTATCCGACAATGCACTATGAGGAACATCGTGTTGTTTCAGTTTCCATGCACGACAAGGATACTGCTGTTATCGTCTTAGATGGTAAAAAACCGTTTGAAGCAGGCCAGTTCGTTTTCCTGTGGATTCCTGAGGTGGGGGAAAAACCATTTTCGA
>JAAYDK010000153.1 GCA_012729295.1 Spirochaetales bacterium
CCAGAACCAACAGAAACAAGATATTCTCTTCAGGGCTCTGACCGGGGGAGAGTAAATTCTGCCCGTCGTCAGTGGAAATCGACCAGTTGTTATGTTTTCCCGAACCATTGATGCCTGCAAACGGCTTTTCGTGCAGCAATGCCTTCATGCCATGCTTTCGAGCTACCGATTTTAATATTCTCATCAGCAACTGGTTGCGGTCGGTCGAGAGATTGGCTACGTCGTGAACGACGGCAATCTCGAATTGGCCAGGGGCCACTTCCTTATGTTGGGTTCTGGCCGGAATACCGACCTTCCACAATTCGTGATTTAGTTCATGCATGAATACGAGAACGCGATCGCTTAACGAACCGAAGTAATGATCGTCGAGTTCCTGACCTTTTGCCGCGAGATTACCGAAAACGGTCCGTCCGGTGAGCCGAAGATCGGGGCGTTTTTCGTAATACTCCAAATCTACCAGAAAGTATTCCTGTTCTGGGCCGACCGATACGCTGACATGCTTGGTAGTGGAATTTCCCATTGCCCTCAATACTCTGAGCGTCTGCCGCTCTATTGCATCGCAAGAACGTAGCAAAGGGACCTTTTTATCAAGAGCTTGTCCGTTATAGGAGAAAAACGCGGTCGGGATATACAGGGTTTTTACGCCTTGCGTCTCTTTGATGAATGCTGGGGAAGAGGTATCCCACGCCGTGTAACCGCGAGCCTCGAACGTAGCTCTTAGCCCCCCGTTGGGAAATGACGACGCATCGGGTTCTCCCTGTAGTAATTCCCGTCCGGAAAACTCCATCAGCATCCTTCCGTTACGTATATTGACAAACGAATCGTGTTTTTCTGCAGTCGAACCGGTCAGCGGCTGAAACCAGTGGGTGTAGTGTGTTGCCCCTTTTTCAATCGCCCATTGCTTCATGGCCTGTGCAACGGCTTCTGCCAGCTCGGGATTCAGATCTTTGCTTCCTCGTTGAACCTGGAGGAGTTCTTCATAGATTTCAATTTGAAGCAGCTGTTTCATGATTGAATCACTGAAACAATTGCTTCCGAAAACTTCAGTAAGCGGGCAGCCCGAATAATCGAAAGGCGCTTTCATAGGTCTCCTCCTCGTTTGATAATGTTGGAATGTGTTGCAAAGATCAGTAAAAAATGCAACAGGGGATAATAATTATGCCGACACAATATGCTTATGCAACAACTTTTTCAATACTATTGGCAAAAATATTGGATAATTTTTTTAAGATTATACGAAAATATGCATATGAAATTACATTATTTTTATAAATAACGAAGCGGCTCCCTTACCGAGCGCGAGTACCAGCGTCACGATGCAACAAGCCATCAGTACTCCCCCGCTTACGGCGACAATACTGCGCTTCCGGTCGAGTCCTAAAACCCAGGCTCCGAGAGTTCCTGTCCAGGCTCCAGTGACGGGCAGTGGAATGCCGACAAAGAGGACGATTCCCAAGAATCCGTACGTATGTATCTTCGCTGACAGTCTGCGGCGAACGTGTTCGACTTTGGAATCGAAGATCGTCGCATACCATTTCCAATGACCATAAAGCCAATGATGGATCGTCGATAGGAATATGTATACAAGCGGAGAGACCAGCAGGTTGGCTGCAGTACCAATGAGAGCAGCAAGCCAGAGGGGCGTTCCCCTCAGATAGGCGAACGGAATTGCACCTCTCAGTTCGCTAATCGGAAGGATTCCCAGCGCTATCGTTCCCAAAACAGTCATAAGGTCCATACCTATTCCGATTCCTTTTGCTCAATAGTGATGGCATGTGCAGGACATACTTCGTGACAGCAGTAACAGCGGATACATGAGCGGTAGTCGACGACAATCTTGTGTTGTTCGTCCAATACGAGCGCCTTTCCCGGACATATCTTAACACATCGATTGCAGCCGATGCACAAGGTTCTGTCGAAGATCGGTTTCGGTTCCTTCCTTTGATGGCGCAGTTTGATGAATTTGGTAAATACGGGACCGATGAGCGCACTGAGCATTCGCGTCTTGCGCTGAATCTTGATTCGTTGATAATCCTCGATGATCAGATCGTTCGCGTGTAGTAATGGATATTCGATATCGGTTGGTTTACGCCAGGCAGTCAGTCTTCGCTCGTGTAATTCCTTGGTTATCGGTATCGTCATCGGGTCATACCCCATGACAATGCTTTGTGCGACATCGAGCGCAGTACAATCGCTGCTGGCCATGATAAGCCCTGTGTGGTGCGGTAATCCGCTGGCCGGACCGGCACCTTCCATGGAGACTACTGCGTCAAGAATGGCGAAGGACGGCTTGACCGCGACATACAATCCTGCAATCAACCGTGCGAACGCCTCTCTGGTAGGGTACATCATATGGCAGGGACTCTTATGAAGACCGGGGACCATCCCGAACAAATTTTTGACGCTTCCGGTCATGTACATCAGCTGGTGGGTTTTCATCTTGGCCACGGAAATGATCAAATCTACTGAATCAAGTATTTTTGGCAAAGGAAGTCTTCTACCAAATGTGAAAGGGATAACCGTAAAAACGGGATCTTTTGCAAAGTCGATCCACGGTACATGTTCTTGCTCGCATACCTCGGCTATCTTCGAGTTCTTCGGTACGAAAAACGATCCCTGGATACCCGGAGAATCGCCGACTAGGATGCTCGCAGCCCCCTTTGATACGAGATAACGAATTACGGCCCGTAATACTTCAGGATGGGTGGTAATATTTTTTTCAGGGACCGCATCGGATAGAATGTTCGGTTTGAGCAATATGCGCTTATCGGATACGTCAGTCAATCCGGCTGCTTCGAAAGCTTTACCAATCGCCGCATACAGCTCTTGCCGATCGTACGTCTTACAAGCAGTAATCGCTACGCTGGAGCGTTTCATGCAATCCTCCTTATCAGGCACATGTACAGCGGTCCCTTTCCTTGTGCCTTGTCGGGAAGCACAATCGCTCCGTAGGACAGTGATTCTGCAAGCACACCATTGATGTCCTCCACTTCGAAACGACCTGTCCGTTTGGTAGAGAGTTTTTCGATAACTTTTTCATTTTCCAATGGGGATATCGAACAGGTACAGTACAACACATGCCCGCCGATGCGAACGGCGTCAAGAGCGGCAGCGAGCATGGCGAACTGCTGGATGGCAAGATGTTTCGTCCTGGAGGCCGACCATTGATTCATCGCACTGGGGGAGGCCAGCACGTGACGTTCGGAAGAGCACGGAGCGTCAAGCAGTACCGCATCATACGCGTCCCGTTCATATAATCCCCATTTAGCCGCGTCGTGAGACGTGAAGGTGATGTTTTGACGCCACGGTTCATGCAGGTGCTCTTCGACTACTTTGCGAAGTCGACCTCTGCGCTGTGAAGATCTGTCGTTACAAACCAGGCGGCCGCTGCCTGCAAGAGCAACTGCCATTACGAGGGTTTTTCCTCCGGGGGCTGCGCACATGTCCAGCACCGCATCACCTTTTTCGAGTGAAAGTTGCCTGACCGCTTCGAGAGACGATTCGTCAAGGTAATATGGCTTGACAAGCCCCTCAGAAAACGGCACGGGTACACGTTCTACCATCATTGCACAACGAAGCGACGACCATCGTTGATGATAGAAGTTTTCATAAAATTCATCGAATTGCCCGGTATTGTCCTTAGAGCGCTTCATGCGGTTTATCTTACGCATCGGACGTAGGTCTGTCTACTGTTCTTGTTTTTCTTTTTATGATACCAGGTGAAGGGCAAAGCCAAAACTAAACAGCAATCCTGCAGCCATACAGAATAGATGCCATACGGCATGTGCGTAGGCAATCCGTTTCAAAGCATAGAGTACGACTCCGGCAGTATACGTGACCCCTGCACCAATAATCCACCCAATCAGTGCCGGAGGGAGAAATGGAGCAACCTTGGACCAGATCGGGACGATGAACCAGCCCATTGCCAGATAGGTAGCCACGTGTAAGATTTTAAATTTTCCCCAGAATAGTACGGAAAACAAGATCCCGGCGACTGCAATCGCCCAGATGGTAATCAACAGCTGAGTGCGTGAATCTTGTACCTTCATCAAAACCGGAGTGTAGGTGGCTGCGATGAGCAGATAGATCGTACTATGGTCCAAAAGTCTGAATAATCGTTTCGTATCCGATTGTTCAAGCAAGTGGTAGGTAGCGGAACAGCCATACAGAACAATCAATGCAGAAGCGTGTATGATCATACCCGCATGTGTGATTTTTACGACGGTCCAGATAAGATAGTACAATGCCGTAAACGCCCCGAGGATATGAGTCAGCGCATTCGCCTTTTCTTCGGAACGAGATTCGTGATCATGCAGGGGAATCTTTTCTCTGAGCCAACGTTTAATTGGTTGCATGCGGAGAACATACTCGAAATCGCTGAAGTACTGCAATAACTTTGCCTAAAAAACGGAGAAAATTATTTACTAGTTGATAATCACCATCTTACAGAATATGGTCGAGAAATTGCTTGGTACGCTCTGATTTCGGTCGGTTGAACAGATTCTGGGGAGTGTCGATCTCGACAATTTCGCCTTCGTCCATGAACACGACTCTGTCGGCCGCCGCCGAGGCAAATCCCATTTCGTGCGAAACGATAAGCATCGTCATTCCCGATCTTGCCAGCGAAAGCATGACATCAAGCACTTCCTTGATCATTTCAGGGTCGAGTGCACTCGTCGGTTCGTCGAACAGCATGACCTTCGGATTCATGGCAAGCGAACGGGCAATCGCAACACGCTGCTGCTGTCCACCGGATAGCTGACTGGGGAAGCTGTTTTCCTTTTCGGAAAGCCCTACTTTTTCCAATAAGGCTCTTCCGAGCTTGTCAGCATCGGCCTTGGGCATTTTTTTTACGTTAATCGGTGCAAGAGTAATGTTCTGCAAAGCAGTCAGATGCGGAAAAAGATTGAAATTCTGAAACACCATTCCCACGTCTTCGCGAACCTGTCTGATGTCAACGGGTTGCTTCGAACCCACTACCTGTACCTCGTCTATGAAAATATTTCCGCTGGTGGGAATTTCCAATCGATTTACACTTCGTAAGAGCGTGCTTTTTCCACTTCCCGAAGGTCCGATGATTAATACGACTTCACCCTGATCGACAGTCAGGCTGGCGTTCTTTACCGCATGAATCAATTTCTTTTCGGGTGATAGATAGTCTTTACACAAATTTTCAATTTTTATTCTAGCCATGTCTGTGCAGCCTCTCCTCAAGTATTCCCACCAATCGGGAGAAGACGAGGGTGATGACGAGATAGATCAACGCAACGACGAGCATCGTTTCCAACGAGAGGAACGTACGCGAGATATACTCCCTTCCTTTGCGCAGAATATCGCTGAGTGCGATAGTCGAAACCAGCGAAGAGTCTTTAAGCATAGAGATAAACTCATTGCCGACTGCCGGAAGAACGACCTTGATGGTCTGGGGAAGAATTACGTGTCTGAACGCCTGGCTGCGTGATAACCCGAGAGCTAATGCCGCTTCCATCTGTCCCCGCGGAACAGCTTGAATGCCGGCCCGGAATATTTCTCCCATATACGCTCCGAAGCATATCGACAACGCGGCAATCGCAGCTACGACTCCTTCGATTCTGAAAAGACGCCCCATCGCGTAATAGATGAATATCAGCTGGACCAACAGCGGAATACCGCGGATGAATTCGACATATACTCCGCTGATCATATTGATGACGCGGCTTTTAGAAACGGACCCGAGGCCGCAGAACAATCCGATGATCATTGCACCCACGATCGCGGCAACCGTTACCTGGAACGTGACGGGAGCTCCTTTAATAGTGACGAGGAAGATGGCACGGTAGGGTTCGGGTACGAACAGTACGAGTGAGGCTAGGATACCCAAAGCCAGAAAGAATGTAATTCTCCAGGAATTGAACACGTGATGGTCGCTCTTACTCGGAATGAGGACGCCATCGGTCATCTGAATGCGGACAGCTTCGTTTTTCTTTTCAACAGGCGTCGATACGAGCTTTTTTGCCAAATCGGGTCTTGCGACCAGTGATGATTTTGTATGTTGATCTTGTTCCATTATTCGCTGAATTTACATAAATATACAATATATGTCAACATGAGATGCATATTTATACTTTAGAGATAGAAATATTCCGGCTCCATGCGGAACCGGAATAATGTGCTGCATGCATCAATCCTAGAGAATGTTCCACTTCTTTTTCAAAGCATCCATGGTTCCGTCAGATTGCATGGCTTTTATGTGCGTGTTCAGCATTTCAAGCAATTCGGTATTGCCCTTCTTCACGACCAATGCAATATCCTCCACATCGTTGCTCGCATTTCCGGTTGTTAAGAGCTTGCCTGAGTAGTTGGGATTGGTAAGCACGAAATCAGCTGCAATGATTGAGTCGCACACAACGGCGTCGAGATTTTTGTTCAGAAGATCTTCGACTGCAAGACCAATCTCGTCATAAGCTTTGATAGTAAGTCCGGCAACCTTTTCCATAGCGATATGGCCGGTGGTACCGATTTGTACTCCGACACGCTTGCCTGAAAGTGCGCTTGCCGAGTTAAGCTGTTCGGAACCCTTATTTACGATAATCGTTTGTGTGACCTGTAGGAACGGAATAGAAAAATCCATTGCCAGTTTCCTTTCTTCGGTAACGGTAACTCCGCTTGCAATCCCATCGTAAGCACCGTTGGTCAAACCGGCGAAAATCCCATCCCATGCAACATTTTTATGGGTTATCTCGACACCGGCACGTTTGGCGATTTCACCAACCATATCGATTTCGAAACCAACGATTTCACCTTTTTCGTCGATGAATTCAAACGGAGGCCAGGTACAGTCGCTACCGAATACATACGACTTTACCCCTGAGGTCTCTTTGGTTCCTGCCGAGAATCCCAGCGATCCGACTAATACGCATACCAGCGCAATCAATAACATCTTGTGTTTCATGATTTCCTCCAATAGATGGAAAGAGGTTACATAAATATGCATAAATAGTCAATTAAAAACGTATAAAAATACAGATATTTTGTGATTGGATGATTTTTATTCATAATTTCAATGATTTTATTGCGTAATTTACATTCTGATTATACACTAGGCCGATAATGCAAAACTAGTTGCAACCTTGGATTATGTGTATAATGTGAAGAAAGAAAAGGGGCAGAAGGAGGTCGAAGTGAAACATAGATCTTTAACGATAGTGCTCTTGATAGCAATCATCCTGGCATTCAGCTCGTGTACTACGGTGAGAGTCAGCCGGCTCAACGAGAACAAGAAGATCGACCTGAGTGGTGATTGGAACGATACGGACATTTCCCTTGTCTCCGAGCGTCTGATCAGGTCTTGCTTGAAGGGCTCTTGGTTCAGTGCGTTTACGAAGGCTAAGAAGGCCGATCCAGTCGTCATTGTCGGACGTTTTTCAAATATGAGTTCTGAACGAATCGATACTTCAATCATCACCAAGCGGTTCGAAGCGGCCTTAGTCGAGTCGCAGAAAGTGATAATGGTATCGGGTGGCGAAGACCGGGAATTTGCACGCGACGAGCGCATGAGCCAACAAATATATGCCAATCCTTCGACTGCAAAAGAAATAGCGATGGAGACCGGTGCCGACTTTATGCTCTTCGGCTCGGTAAAAACGGTAACCGATACACAAGGCAGTAGGACCGTACGGACCTATTACGTTTCTGCAGAGCTTGTCGATCTTGAAACAACGCGCATCGTCTGGCTCGACGAGACAACGATCAAGAAAGAAATCTCCCGGTCGGCCTACACCTGGTAGCAGAGCATGCGTAAATCCCGATATGCTCGAGTCTCAGTTTTGATTTTACTCATGTATTGTATCCTCGCACTCTCGGGATGCGTGACGGGAATATCGGAAAACGTAGAGTTTTTATGGGAACAAGGAGAATTTTCCGAGGCATATCGGATGCTTCTCCAGGAACGGAGGACCATCTATGCTGCACAAGACGAGTTGCTATACCATCTGGATGCAGGTCTTATCGCACATGCCGCAAAAGATTATCGTGCATCGATAGAACATCTGGAAACTGCGGAGCGTTTGATCGAAGAACACTATACAAAATCCCTTACTGCCGAAATTGGCACATTTCTGGCAAACGATACCGTTCGTCCATACCGTGGTGAAGATTATGAGGATGTCTACCTGAATATCTTTTTAGCTCTTAACCATTACCATCTAGGTGATATCGAGCGGATGATGGTAGAACTCAGACGCGCAGACATCAAGCTCAGGACGCTGTCGAACAAATACGAACAGCCGCTACAAAGGGCGCAGTCTGGCATACATCGGGATTATGCACCGGTTGTGATGCGATTTACGAATTCGGCCCTTGTACGGTACATCAGCTTATTGGGATATCGTGCGTTAGGCAAACCTGACGATATGCGACTCGATTTTGAATTGCTTCAAGACGCTTTTAAAACGCAACCGTTTGTCTATCCGTTCAGAGTTCCGTCTACAATCGAACAGGAAGTGTCGGTCCCACCTCATTCAGGCAGGCTTAATTTTATCGTATTCACCGGGAGAGGACCCGAAAAATTCCAAACTACACAAAGGCTCTTAATCGACGATTACCATTATATCAAAATTGCCTTACCTGAAATCCGTCCAAGATATTCGATGGTAGAACGAGTCCGAATTACACTTTCGGATGGCCGCAGCATGTATCTCGAACCGATCGAACAAATGGATGCGGTGGCACAGGAAACCTTTCGATTGCATCTAGCGTTGATTGAGGCAAAAACGGTTGCCAGAGCATTGGCAAAAAGCACTGTTTCTCTCATTGCGGACGCAGCCTCGGAACAAACCGAGGGCAAGACTTCAGATTGGCTTTCCTTTGCAGCCATGTTCTTTCAGCTCTTCCAGGAAGTTTCAGAACAAGCCGATGTACGCATTGCAAGATACTTGCCCGGACAAGCATGGGTAGGGGGTATCGATGTTCCGTACGGACGTGTCTCAGCCAATGTGCAATTTCTCGATTGGAAGCAAAACGTTATTGAGAGTCAGACTGTTGTAAAAAATGTCGAGCGTTCTGATAAACTCAATATTATTGAGGCATTCTCGCAAAGGTAAGCTACTTCCTACGCGATGACTACCGTAAAGATTATTGCTATGAGCAGACCGAGGATAAAGCCTGCACTAACCTGGACGAATGTGTGCCCAAGCATGGTTTTCAAGTTTTCGGGAGTGAATTGGCCGTCTTCGTGTATCTGTGCAAGAATACGGCTCCACTCGTTAATGACCTCGGCTTGTTTACCCGCTGCCCGTCTGATACTCATTGCATCGTGAATCACGATTGCTGCAAATACGAACGAAATGGTAAACGCAAGGCTTTGCCAGCCTTCTACGATATAGATGCTGGTCGTGAGTGCAACTACTGCAGATGTATGAGACGAAGGCATGCCGCCGGTAGTAAAGAAATAGCGAAAATTAAACGTTCGGTCGGTAATCCACACGACAAACGGCTTTAAAAATTGTGCGAGGAGCATCGCGATCACTGCAGACAGCAAGGGCCTGTTCGAAAGCAGAAATGTCATAACGTTGAGTCTACTGATTTTTCAACAGTGATGCAAGTACAGCTACTTGCCGCTTGTCCGGCAATCGGGTAATCTTGGCCATTATGAACACGCACGATGCTCCCCGCATGCAATCGCTTACCCTGAACAGCGCTTCGTTTATCGCTCAGTTCGGCCTTTCGATGATCGGCCTGGCCTTGGTATACCATCTGCGTGCTGCTTTTGGTCTATCGCCGCAGATGGTCGGGATTTCTGTGTCGATACCCACCTTCAGCTACTTTGTCTTTTGTATCGTTCTCGGCCCGGTCTGTACGCGTTTCAAACCAAGACATTGTGTCGAGATTTCGGCAATAGGAATGACTCTATCTGTTATTGCGATTCTATACAGTACGCAAGTCTGGCAGGTCTATATTGCATTGGCCTGTTATGGATTGTTCATGTCCTTCTTATGGCCGCAGATCATGGCTTGGCTTTCCCGGGGTAAGGAAGAGAAGGAACTGGGCCGCGCAACCGGCTCGTTTAATTTCTCGTGGAGCCTTGGAGCAGCAATTTCACCGTTGGTTACCGGTTTTCTTGTAGAACGAAGTACCGAATTACCGTTATTTGTCGCAATTGGCTTTTTACTTGCGGTCTTCGCCTTAATACTGATGGCAACCATGCTGCAGCCTTCCATCAGGGCAGCTAAATCGGAACAGCAAAACACTAGTGAAGAGACACGGAAAGACCACAGTACTCCGTTGCGTTTTCTCTGCTGGGCAGGAGTACTTACCGTCTATGCCTCTTTGGCTGTTTTGCAGACTATTTTCCCGATGTATGCGCAAGATACGCTCATGTACAGCGAAAGTCGCGTAGGTATTCTGTTATTGGCGCGAGGATTTGCCACATGCCTTGCATTTGTATATATGAGGAATTCGACGTGGTGGCATTTCAAGCGCAGCGGTGCGATTCTGATGCAGGCCTGTGCTGCGTTATCCTATTTCGCGCTCTCTAGATTGAACGGGCAGAGCGCATTCGGTTTGTACCTTTTTGTTTTTCTCTGCTTCGGCATCTTCTTTTCCTCGGTCTACTCGATGAGCATCTTCCACGGAGTCTCTGGAAGCGTCAATCGTTCCAAGAGAATGCTGGTTCATGAAATTTTGTTGACAACAGGGACAATCGCCGGATCTTCGCTCGGAGGAACCGTATATGAATATTTTGGTTTTTCAAACGTAGCACTCTGGTGTACGGTATTAGTAGCGGTTCCGGTGGTAATCAGTATAGTCAGAACATATGCATTTCGTAGTGCAAGGACCAAATACGGACATTGAATAAAAAGGAAGGAAAACTATGGACACATCCGTAATCCGTATGGATAAACAGAAGCTTCAGGTTCCTGACTTCCCGTCGATCGTATACATCGAAGGCGACGGGGTAGGTCGCGAAATCACACCAGTTGCTCTGGCAGTCATCGATGCAGCGGTCAAGCATGCATACGGGACCACCCGTGCGATCGGATGGAAAGAATGTCTGGCAGGAGAAAAAGCCTTTTCATCGCAAGGGGCCTACCTCCCGCAAGATACTTTGGATGCAATAGACGAATCGCTCGTCGCGATAAAGGGTCCGTTGACGACACCCGTTGGCAAGGGCTTCAGAAGTCTCAACGTTACGCTAAGACAAAAACTTGATTTGTACGCATGTGTTCGGCCTGTTCGATATTTTACCGGCGTACCGTCTCCGGTAAGGCATCCCGAGCTGGTTGACATGGTAGTATTCAGAGAAAATACTGAAGATATCTATGCAGGTATCGAATGGCCTCAGGGTTCTTCTGAAGCAGCCTTGCTTCGTGATTTTTTAGAACAATCTCTGAACGTAACAAATATTCGATTTCCCGAATCCAGTGCCTTCGGTATCAAACCGGTCAGCGTCGAGGGCTCCAAGCGTCTGGTTCGTTCGGCAATCCATTATGCTCTAGAACAATCAAGAACGTCGGTAACACTCGTTCATAAGGGCAATATCATGAAATTTACCGAAGGTGGTTTTTTAGCCTGGGGCTATGAAGTGGCCAAAGACGAATTCGGTGCTATTCGAAACGAAAAGGGGCACTATCTCATCGAAAGGACCGGTCAGAAACCGTTGATCGTAAAAGACTGTATCTGCGACGCCTTTCTACAAAACATCCTGATAAAAAGTTCCGATTACGATGTGGTGGCCACCACAAATCTCAACGGGGATTATGTGTCGGATGCTCTGGCTGCCGAAGTAGGCGGAATCGGAATCGCACCTGGAGCAAATATCAATTATCTTACGGGGAAAGCGATATTCGAAGCTACTCACGGAACAGCTCCTGATATAGCAGGGAATAATTCAGCTAATCCGCTATCCATGATACTCTCCGGTGAGATGCTGCTACGCTACCTTGGGTGGAACGAAGCTGCCGCTATCTTGATACGGGCAATCGAACTGGTGCTGCAAGATTCGTTGGTAACTGCCGATTTTTACCGTTTAATCAAACAAGAGGGCAACGATGCAACGTTATTGGGTACCAAAGAGTTCGGAGACTACCTGATATCGCGCATGTAAAAAAGAGGGTTCTGCACGTTCGCGCAGAACCCTTTTCCCGATTTAGGATCGATCTGAAAGCGGTTTGACCGAGCGTAGCTGCGGACCATCGTAGACTTGTCGAGGCCGACCGATTTTCTGATATGGATCTTGCTTCCATTCGAGCCAGTGGGCAATCCATCCGGGAAGCCGGCCGATTGCGAACATACAGGTAAACATATTGGTGGGAATACCCATTGCTCTGAAAATCAGCCCCGTATAGAAATCGATATTCGGATACAGCATCCTATCCTGGAAATAACTGTCCTGTTTTGCAACCTCTTCCAGTTCCATTGCTAAGTTGAGCAGTGGATCGACAAATCCGTTGTGTGAAAGCACTTCCTGACACAGCTGCTTGGCAATTTTGGCTCTGGGGTCGAATGTCTTATAAACACGGTGTCCGAAACCCATCAGCAAGTATGGATTTCGCTTATCCTTAGCCATCTCCACCATTTCCTTAGCCGACTGATGTGTTTCGAGTGCATGCTTGAGCATTTCGATAACGGCTTGGTTCGCCCCGCCGTGTTTCGGTCCCCACAGCGCACATATGCCGGCCGATACCGATGCATACAGGTTAGCTTCTGAACTCGCGATAAGCCGTACTGCAGTAGTCGAGCAGTTTTGTTCATGGTCTGCATGCAGGATCAATAGCTGGTTGAGTGCTTTCACGTGCAAAGGATCAATTTTGTATTCCCGAACGGGAGAGTTGAACATCATGTTCAAAAAATTCTCGCAGTAGCTGTACTTGTATGATGGATTAACGAAATCTTCACCTTTCATATGGCGGTAGGTAAATGCGGTGATCGTTCTGATTTTGGAAATAAGGCGTGTTACGGCAAAGTCGATTTGTAATTCAGGATCGATATCGTCCATTTCCGGGTAAAACGCCGACAAGGAGACGGACATCGCTGCTAATACCGACATCGGATGTGCTTCGGGAGGATACCGTCTGAAAAACGACTGCATATCGTAATGGAGCAGCGATTCTTCGTTGAGCAAATCGGCATAGCGTTTTCTTTCGATGTTATTTGGCAGTTCACCTTTCACCAGCAGATAGGCTACCTCTACGAAGTCGCAATACTTAACCAAATCCTCGATATCATATCCCCGATACCTGAGAACGCCTTCCTCACCGTTGATATAACAGATAGACGAAGTACAGGAGCCTGTATTGACAAATCCGGGGTCATACGTAATAAGACCGGTATCTTTGCGTAATGCGCGGATATCGATAAACTTATCACCCATGCTGTCGGTGATGACAGGAATTTCATACGTTTTTTCTCCAGGTAGCGCCAGCGTCACGAATTCTTTGTTCATCTCCATAAGTCGATCTCCATTCGGGTCGGTTGCTTCATGGACGGTTTCGGTTTGCCCTTACCGGCCAAACTGTTTATATGCATAGGCAATAGCATATTGTCTTGATTACGGTCAAGAGACGGTGTTTCAAAGTATCCGCTATGTAGTGGTTTTGCATCGTATTGAGACGGACGGTGATACTGGTTGTTCCTTTTTTCTGTTGGATGATATAATCGAGTAGGATTACTGTGTATTCCACGGAGGACGACATGACTGAACAATCCGGTATGAGCAGAAAAGAGAAAATCGGACAGATGGCCGATTTCTTTAAAGTATTCGGTGATGCTACCCGGTTGAGAATTCTCTTTATCCTCCAAGAAGGGGAAATGGCGGTTCAGGCGGTAGCCGACGCCCTTGGGATGCACCAGACTGCAATCAGCCAGCAGCTTAAATTGCTCAGGTCGTCCCGGCTGGTAAAATTCCGAAAAGAGGGCAGGAGTATTTATTACAGCCTGAACGACGACCATATCGTTAAAATCCTCTCAATGGGTCTCGAGCATATCAACGAGACCCATGTTTCTCCATAGCCTGGGCTTTCAGCCAATAATGATGGGCTTGTAGCCTGATACCGTTAATATTGATGAATCCTTTGCAATCCACCGGCTGATAGCCGCCCGATACCTCCATGCTACCGAGTGCTTCGTTATAGAGCGAATAAGGGCTGGCTACTCCCGCACCGATCATGTTTCCCTTGTAGAGGGCGACCTTCGCGGTTCCTGTAATTAGTTCTTGGCTTTTGTTGAATGCGGCCGTGAGAAATTCGAATTCGGGAGAGAACCAATATCCGTTGTAGATCATCTCGGCGTATTTGGGCATCAGCATGTCTCGTAAGTGCATGACTTCCTTGTCCATACAGATTCCTTCCAAGTCCCTATGGGCAAACCAAAGAATACTTCCACCGGGAGTCTCGTACACACCGCGGCTCTTTATACCGATATAGCGGTTTTCCACCATATCGACTCTTCCGATAGCATTGTCGTGACCGACTTTATTCAAGTATAGGAACATCTCTAGAGGATCGGTCTTTTCAACACCGTGTGTTTCGTCTACGACCTTGACAGGGATTCCGTCGACAAAATCTATGGCAAGCACGGTTTCCTCATCCGGAGCATCTTTAGGAGAAAGAGTATGGGAAAATACTTCTTCTGGGCAGCGCAGCGCCGGATCTTCCAAAATTCCGGCTTCGTGACTGATATGGAGCAGGTTCTCGTCTTCGCTGTATGGTTTTTTCGTCGATGCCTTGACTGATATCCCGTGTTCCTTGGCGTATGCGATTAAATCGCTGCGCCCTTCGAATTGGCTAAGCCATTCTTCGTCCTTCCATGGGGCGATAATCTTGACTTCGGGCATCAGGGCATAGTAACCAAGTTCGAAACGGACCTGGTCGTTCCCTTTTCCAGTAGCGCCGTGGGCGACGTATACGGTATTCTCTTGCTTTGCAATCTCGATATGGTACTTGGCAATCAGCGGACGAGCAATCGATGTTCCCAAAAGATAGCGTCCTTCATATACGGCGTTGGCCTTTGCAGCGGTAAATATGTAATCGGTGACGAATTCTTTCCTCAGGTCCATTACATAAACTTTCGATGCTCCGGTTGCATACGCTTTCTTCTCTATAGCGGTAAAATCTTCATTCTGACCGACATTAGCGACATATGCGATGACTTCGAAACCCTTGTTTGCCAGCCACTTGAGGATTACCGACGTATCGAGTCCACCGCTGTATGCCAATACTACTTTTTCTGCTTTCATTTCGTTACCTCTTGCGCGATATTCAGTCTAATGCCAAGAATATTGCATAAAAATTGATTAATAACAAGCTATTTGTGTATATTTATACAAAAATGACTAAAAACAATTATTATAGAAATGTTCTGTAACCGATGAATTATTATTGACAAAGGCAAATGAAAGTAATACTATCTTAGTGATATCAAAATGATATCTACTTTATCCATTGGAGGATTTTTTTATGATTGATATCGAAGCGGTAACCAAACGATATTCTCCGAACAAACGCCCAGCAGTCGATCTACTGTCCCTGCATGTCGACTCTGGCGAGATATTTGGATTTCTCGGACCGAACGGAGCAGGTAAAAGTACGACGATCAGGATGATGGTCGGGCTGTTGCGACAAGATACCGGAACTATCAAAGTATGCGGATACGACAATATTGCGCAAAACGTAGAGATGAAGCGCTGTATCGGATATGTTCCTGACGAACCGTTGTTCTATGAGAATATGAGCGGACGAAAGTATCTTGATTTTATCTCGGATGTATTCGATATCGATCTAGACACGCGTATTGCAAGAATCGCAAAGTGGGCCGGACGTTTTTCGTTAATCGATGCTCTTGACGACAAGATTTCCTCCTATTCGCGTGGCATGAAGCAGAAGTTGGGAGTCATCGCTGCCTTGATCCACGACAGCAGGATTTTGGTTCTCGACGAACCGATGGTTGGTTTGGATCCGAAGTCGGCGTTTGTACTGAAGGAAGTGATGAGGGAATTCTGCAACACCGGAGGAACGGTATTTTTTTCCACGCATGTCATGGACGTGGCCGAACGACTCTGCGATACCGTAGGAATCATTAATAAAGGTGCATTAATCGCCAGTGGAACCTTTGCATCGTTGAAAGAATCAACCGGCGAAAATCAAGCTACCTTAGAACAATTGTTTTTGGAGTTGACCGATGAAGAAGTCGAAACTAATGATACTCACTCGCGCGTATAGCCGCGGGATAGGATTTTGGCAGCAGTTCGGGTTAAGCGATACAAAAAGCATTCGTGCCGAACAAAATCCATTACGTAGATTGCGCAGGCAATTGGTGAATGTACTGCTTATGCTGTTGCTGCTCGTAGCACTTGCTTCCGTTGCAGTCATGCTGGTCATCAATTTTTTACAAATCGAACGCATCGGTGCGATGCTCGGCATCAATGGACTCAGCGTTTTGACCTCGAGTGTCCTCGCCGCACTTATCTTGTTTCTTCTGGCGACCTATACTGCAGGTTCAACCTTATTTAAAGCAGCGGATCTTAAATTTCTTGTTACGTTGCCCGTTCGCGCCGATACCATATTTCTTTCGCGCATACTGTTGCACTATCGGACAAACGTGATTGTCTATTGGGCTTTGATGCTCCCTTCCTATATCGCGGTTGGCATCGTTCACGGACTTAGCGTGCAGCTTATCGTAAACGGGATCATTCTATTATTGACCGGACCGGTTTTGCCGTTGTCGTGTTCGGCATTGTTCTCTCGATTATTTGCGAAGAATAAAAGCAGAGTAGGGCGGTACGTAGAATTGGTTGCATTTGGATTGCTCATCGTTTCTCTTGCAGTCCTTCAAGGATTAATGACGAGATGGGCGCGTACCGGATTTCTTGACATCGATCCCACCCAGATACTGGCTAGTCTTTCGACGATGGCCGATAAGGCGATTTCATGGCTGCCTCTGAGTGTATTACAGACGCGCATGATCGTATCAGAGGAGAGTGCGGGCATGGGGCCACTGGTTGCGACAATCCTTCATCTAGCCAGCGCTGGTATCGCCACTTTCTTTATATTGCGCATCGCTGCGACAGACTATGTATCCGTACTCAACTTTAACGTATCTACGCAGCAATCGGTGAAAAAACGCAAAGGCTCACCCGGGAAAATCGAAAAACAACGTAGCATGCTTTCTGCATTGATTACCAAGGAATTTGCCGTTATCAACGGGCACAATGCGTTTATGTTTGAATTATATGCCGAAGCTTTTGTCCCGATAATCCTGATCGCAGTGTATTCGGTCGGCGGCTTGATGACCGATATCTCTTCAGCTATTGCATTCATTTCAGACTTAACGCTCTTTCCTTTTATCTTCTGCGGAATATTACTTGCGGTTGCCTCTATTACGATGATGAGTTCGACAAGCATCTCGCGTGAAACACCGTTGTTGGACATCATAAGATCACTTCCGATTCCGACAAAGAGACACGTACAAGCAAAAATAGCTGCGCACTTGCTGATGTTCGGAACAGCTTTCGTATTCTATACCGTTATCGGGATGCTGCTTCTTCCCGTCGGATTCATGCACATCGTATGGATGTTACCACTGGGGGCAACTGTCATGATTATATCAAGTTGCCTGGGTCTTGCCATCGATTATATGCGTCCGATGTATCAATGGAAGCTTCCCCAGCAGGCAATAAAACAGAATGTGAACGGAATTATCGGGATGGTTGCATCAATTGTGGTGCTGGGAATTTTCGGCGGGCTCGCCATATTGTTGGTACAGGTATTAGGACTCTCCGTTATGTTAAGCGGTTTCATTCTGGCCCTGTTAGGAGCTTTAATGACAATCCCGGCATGGAAAGTATTGCTACAGGTTGCCAGCGGCTTATATGAAAATATTTAGATGGAATCTGCGGCAGTAAGTTCGACTTTCAGCGTACTGGTAAAACCAGGTAGCTTGAGTTCGTAGTCCGACCGGCTTTTTAAATACGGCCGGTCGGAACCTTCCTGATAGAGGTTGACCGAGACAACGTACTGGTGGTTGCCGACTATTTCTTTTGCATCGTAGCGCAGCGTAAAATTAACGGGAAACTTTTGCGGATTTCGAATCGTTTGCACAACGAGCGGAGTTTGCTTGCCGGTAGAAGCATTGATGGCAGTCAGTACAATCTCGATTCTGATTTTTGTCGGAAAATACAGATCGTTCGGATAGATTATGGTCCCGCTAATCATTTGATACTGGGTTTGTGGTACCGATTGTGATTCGTTCGTTTGTAGAGAGGCACAACCCGTACCGAACAGGAGCAGTATCATGAGTATAAAGAATATGTGGTTGCGATAGTTTCGAAAAAAATCCAAGAAAGCCTCCAACTAAGCACTATAATATAAACTAGAAATTGTTTTAAGGGAATTAAGCAAAGAATTGATTGCACAAATGTTCTGTTATGTATGGTATAATCCCATACATGCACGAATTTGTGTCTTTTTGATTGAAATTTTGTTCAGATTATAGCATTATTCTTGAAAAGAGTTGACACGATGTTATAATTGCATAACATTTGTAATAAATTGAAAAGAAAACATCGGTTTAAAGGTGAAACGAGACAATGCGTGAAATAAAAAAAGTTGAAGAAAAGGAAACCGCAGTTACATTGAGTCGGTTTGGTGTTAGGCCGTTATCACATCGGGTGGCCATCTATCAATACTTGCTTGGAACAAAAAATCATCCGACAGCCGATACTATCTATACAGAGTTGAAACCATCATTACCATCTTTGTCGAGGACAACAGTATACAATGTGCTGAACCATCTGTGCGAGAAAGGGGCGGTACGACGCGTAACGATAGAAGACCATGAGTCAAGATTTGATGCCGATATACGCGACCACATACACTTCAAGTGTTCGCAGTGCCAACAGGTTTTCGATCTGTTCGAGGTAAATTTCCCCCGCTTAGAGATTCCCGAGGGTTTTTCGGCAACATCAGTCCAGGTAAATATCGAAGGCGTCTGCCCTCATTGCAAGTCCGGCCGTTAGTTTTAGCTTTATCGTAAAAAGAACCCCCTCGAGGTATTATCCCAAGGGGGTCGTTTTTGTATTAGGTGAGTATCATTTTCATAAAACCATCGGACTGTAGAGCATATCGAAGTACTGCATATCTGTCGAAAGGATTTTCTCGAGTCCGGGAATCGTCTTTTTGTACGATTCGAGTGTTCTCCAAAGGGTAAAGAACTGAGGATCGGCTTCGTATGCATCAGCGTAAATCTGCGTAGCCTTTGCATCCGCTACACCTCTAATTCGTTCAGATTCGGCATATGCCTGGCTGATGATACTCTTCTTATCGTTTTCAGTCATTCCCAGCCATTTAGCCTGCTGGCCTTCGCCGTACGATCGATAGGCTTCGGCAATCTGATTCCGTTCCTTGATCATTCTCTGATAGACGCTCTGTGTCAAATCATCGCTATAGCGAATCTGTCTGATAACGATGTCAATAATTTCAATACCAAATTCTTTCGTAAACTGTGAAGCCATCGTAAGCATCAGACGAGACAAGTTTTCGCGTCCGACCTGTATCGTTTCCTGTTTCACATCGGTTGCGGTAAGATTGCGCAACTGTTCGGCATCCTCGAGATTATCAACGTTTTGTACCTGTTCGACCCATGTCATCTCATTAATCTTATTGGAATTTCTGACTGCTTCTTTGAGAAAGTTTTCACTGATGACCGTTCTGATGGTAGAATCGATAATATCGCTTAATCGTGAGCTTCCGGTTGCCAGCGTGGTGACAGACTGGTAGAACATCGCAGGATTGACTATTTTCCAACGTGCGGTCGTATCCACCCAAATAAATTGATTTTCTTTAGTCGGAATTCTCTGAGGATCTCCGTCCCAAGAGAGTACCTTTTTCGGGTAGCGCACAACCGTATCGACCAACGGCATTTTAATTTTCAAACCCGCCTCGGTTTGGGTATTGATAATCTTTCCGAAACGCGTGATGACAGCCTGCTCTCCTTCATTCAGGATATAGAACGGACCGAGCAGTAATACGATGATGAGAAAGACGACAACAACGACTGCAGTGGTTATCAGTTTTTTCATTTTACACCTCCCTGAGTCGTCTGGATATTGCTAAGCGGTAGGAAGTTCTCAAGCGTTTTGTCTATCAGCAGTATCGAGCCGCCCTGACTTGCTTCGCTGAGCAACATTTCGAGCGTTTCGATATACAATCGCTGCGCGGTAATCTCCTTGCTCGCTTCGTATGCTTCGCGTACGGCAGTGAATCTCGCTACATCTCCTTGTGCATTGTTAACGCGTTCGGCTGCATATCCTTCTGCAATTTGGATAAGTCTGCTCGCGTCTCCCTGGGCTCTGGGAATTTCTCGGTTGTAGCTTTGCTTGCCTTCATTAATCAGACGGTTCATGTCCTGAATGGCTTTGTTGACGTCTTCGAACGCATCCTGAACTTCCCCAACTGGCGGGACGATGTTTTGTAGTTTAACCGTGACGACCCTGACTCCAAGATCATACGAGTCGAAAGTCGCCTGAAGCTTCTCTTGGGACTCCACTTCAATCGCTGTTCGTTCGCTTGACATGACAGCGAGAATCGGCAGATCACCGACTAGCTGGTTTATGATGCTGATGCTGATGTCCTTGATAGTCTTTTCTCGTTCGTTGACCTTGAACAGCCATTTGTACGGATCTTCGATGCGATATTGGATGATCCATTGTACGTCGACGATATTCAAGTCTCCGGTCAACATGGTTGACTCGTTGGTCTGGGTATCGATAAACATCGTTCCGTAATTTGTTCTTTGGGATGATTGTCCGAACGTCATGGTCTGAACGACTTGCGTCGGAACGGTATAGTTCTTGTCAATTCCCAACGGCAACTTTGTCTGTAATCCTGGACCGACGGTTCTATTGTATTTACCGAATCGCAAGACCACAGCCTGTTCGGTCTGGTCTACAACGAAGAAGCTACTCATCACGATTGCAATGAGGATGACTACTCCAACTGCGGCCAGAATCAATTTGGGGCTGATTTGCAGCGGCTTTCTCGGAGCCGCGCTCGCACTGCTCATTCAAATTCCTCCTTACGGTACGCATACTACTTACCGTATACTACAAGTGTATATGAGTCGAAGCCTATCGTCAATGAAACTGAAGAAAATGAGTGAGAAAGCGTAGGTGTTATCAATCATGTTGTATGAAGTGCCAAATAAATCAGTTTATGTGCAAAAAAATTACTGTTTATCACCGTGAAAAGACACCTGTTTAATGACAAATGTCTTTACGTACAACCTCGAAAACCTTATTTAATTGCTGTCAAATGATGGAAGTGGTATTCGTACTATCTCTTTTTGTATTCATTATAATAAAGAGATAATTATCAATTATTCAAATAGATAGGTATAGTGATTCAATTTACAACAAATCTATAGAATACTGTATAAATCGTTAACTTAATCCTTTTTACTGTTAACAGATGTCATTTGTACGACCTCATGCTTTATATAGTCACTTCTTACATCGCTGTGAATTTGGCAAACCGATTGCAAAATAGAGGTTTGAACGATATAGTGTTGGGCATGAAAAAACGTTTGATTACTTCAGCTCTTCCTTATGTGAACAATATTCCACATCTGGGAAATATCATTCAAGTCCTTTCAGCAGACTGCTTTGCCAGATTTTGCAGATTGAAAGGCTATGAAACGCTCTATATATGTGGTACCGACGAATACGGGACTGCCAGCGAAACAAGAGCACTTAAGGAAGGAGTTACTCCCCGGCAACTGTGCGACCGATACCATGAGATACACAAAGACATATATCGTTGGTTCAACATTTCGTTCGATGCATTCGGAAGAACGAGTGACCCTGTGCAGACCGAAATCGTACAGAATATTTTTACTAAGGTCGATCGTGCGGGCTACATCACCGAACGTGAAGTGGAACAATTGTATTGTGAACACGATCAGCGGTTTCTCGCAGACCGGTTTGTCGAGGGCACATGTCCGAGGTGCGGTTCTACAGGTGCGCGCGGTGACCAATGCGATAATTGCGGGACGCTGCTCGATCCGACCGACCTGATTGATCCTGTGTGCGGCGTTTGTAAGAAAACACCTGTCGCCAAACGCACTAGGCACCTGTATATCGATCTACCCAAAGCACTTCCGATGCTCGAGGCGTGGATCGACGAAGCCTCGGAAAAAGGTTTTTGGGCGCGCAACGCGATCCAGACTACGCGTTCGTGGATTCGAGACGGTTTGAAAGAACGGGCGATTACCCGTGATCTGAAATGGGGGATACCTGTTCCGAAGGCGGGCTTCGAAGATAAAGTGTTTTACGTTTGGTTTGATGCTCCGATCGGGTACATATCGATAACTGCCGGCGCATTCGAAAACTGGCAATCGTGGTGGACCAATCCCGAAGATGTCGAGTTGTACCAGTTTATCGGTAAGGACAATATTCCCTTCCATACCGTGATATTCCCGGCTACTTTACTGGCTACCGGCGACCGTTGGACAATGCTTCACCATATGTCATCGACCGAATATTTAAACTATGAGGGTGGCAAGTTTTCAAAGAGCAGAGGCGTGGGAGTATTTGGAAACGATGTTCAGGAAACGGGTATCCCGGCCGATATGTGGCGCTTCCAGATTTTCTATAACCGACCCGAAAAGGCGGACGTCCTTTTCACGTGGAAGGATTTTCAAGAAAAGGTCAACGGTGAACTCATCGGGAATCTGTCGAACCTCGTAAACAGAACGCTCACGTTCGTAGGGCGCTTTTACGACGGGAAGTTGCCATCAGGAGCTCTCGTACCTTCGCTTGTTCAACAAATACGTATGAAAGAAGCAGAAATCGATGCGTTGCTCGAGAAAGCGGAACTGCGCGATGCGTTCAGAGAAATATTTGCCCTTTCGTCCATCGGCAATAAAGCCTTTCAGGACGGAGAGCCATGGAAAACCCGCACGAGTAGTCCCGAAAATGCAGCAGCTCTGCTCAGGACGCTGGTATTCCTTATAAGGGACTTGGGAATCCTTATTCAGCCCTACATGCCGGAAGCATCGAAAAAGATACTCGATTGGCTCGGGTGTCCGAAAGCCGATTGGCGTACCATCGGTACGTTCGAGGGGATCGAGAAGGTAACTCCGAGCGGATACCTGTTTACAAAGTTGGAAGATACACTGGTCGATGCATTACGAATTCGTTATGCAGGCGATCAAGATTCGAGAAGTGAGGAAATTCAAGTGACACCACAGCAGGAAACTATTCAGGAACAAGAGGACCTTGCAGCACGATTTGCTCAAAAGGTCCAGTTGAAAGTAGCAAAGATTGTCGATGTCCAACGCCACCCGGGCGGGGACATGCTGTATATTCTCCAGGTCGATCTTGCCGAACAGGAAGTACGGACGATAGTCTCAAGCATTGTTCCGTATTACGAGGAGCATCAGTTATTGGGCAGAAACATTGTCGTCGTGGCTAATCTGAAAAGTGCAAATTTCAGAGGAGTGAAGAGCAAGGGAATGCTATTGGCAGCCAGCGACCCGAAAGCCGAGGCGCATACCACATGCGAAGTCTTGTTTGCTGATGAATTCGAAGTCGGACAAGAATTGCTCCCGGAAGGATATGCCGCTCCTGAGCAACCGCGCAGTCTCGTTAAGGCAGACCAGTTTTTTGCGATGCCGATGCATACCGTTGGAGGTGTTACCAACATCGACGGACACCCGATCGGACATGCCGGAATATATCTGAAGGCACAACGCTATCTTGACGGTGATGTCGGCTAAGTTTTACAGCTAGGATTTCTAAGGAGGTGGGATGGGCAGGGTAGTGGTTTCACCAATTTCCATTGAACGGTTGAATGCGGCCGATAATCCGTTCCAGAGTGCATTCTGGGCGTATGTAAAGCAATATTCTCAATGGAATGCAAGTGCGTTTACTGTTCAGATTCTCAACGATTCCGACGAAGTCGAATACGACGAAACGCTGCTTGTCCTTTCTCGTCGAGCTGCATTGTCGTATCATATCGCCTATATACCGTTCGGCCCGGTTATTCCAAAACACAGCCTTCCGGTTGCCCAATTTCTTAGGGAGCTATCCAAAGCGCTACAGAGTTATCTGCCTAGATATACGATAAGCATCCGCTATGATCTTCCTTGGCCTGATCATGACCATGATCAGATTGAACCGATTCTCGGAAGGTCCTTGCACTCCTGTAGAGAATCGGTCCAGCCTGAGGGAACCGCCTGTATCGATTTAAAACAGGGATACGAGCAGATTCGTCTTTCCTATCGCGAGCGGGCTGTGCGCAACATTCGTAAAGCATTCTCGAAGGGAGTCGTTGTCGTCGAATGGGATGGGCGTGAAAAAACATTTGAAGAGTGGTACGAGGTATATCGACAAACCGCGAAGCGAGACGGTTTCGATACTAGGGAATCCGCATACATCAGACGAATGCTGATTCAGAGCGATTTTGCAGCAGCAAAGCGAGAAACCATAAGAAAAAACACCAAGCGTGGAACTGATAAGCTGCAAAACTCCGCATTACCTGCAGATAACAAGGTCGAATGCCGTTTGTATCTTGCGTATATCGGTAAGCAGATGGTAGGCGGAAACATCGTCATGGAAAGCAGATGCAAGGCAGTGTACTTATTTGGATCATCGCTGAGGATAGACGGAGTCTCGTGTTCGTATGTATTGCAGGATTATACTATACAGAAGGCCTGCGAGCGTAATCTGTCGGTCTACGATCTCTACGGCATATCCGGACCAGGTAATCGGGGGAGCCATTTAGAAGGTCTGCGCCTGTTCAAACGTTCATTCGGAGGGTATGTGCGCTACCGGCACCCTTCTATCGATTTTGTGTATAAATTCTTACCGTGGATTGTGTATTCACGTCTTGAAATATTACGCTACCGGGCCAAGCGTCGCAGGCAACCGAAGAGAATTACCCAGCAATATGCGGTTTCTTCCGATTTATAACGATTCTGAAGCGTATTGAAGCGCCAGAGCCCTGAATTGGTCGCCGCGATCGAATTCATGTTTAAACAAGACAAAGGATGCTGCTCCAGGCGAAAGCAAGATTGAAATGATAGGATTTTCGGTACGTATCGATGCGTGTTGCTTCGCAGAGGATACTGCTGAATCGAATGCTTCTTTCATCGTACCGAAGGGACCAAAATAAGGAATCTGTTTTTCCTTTAGTAATGGAATGAGCTTATTCTGCGAAAAGCTGCCATCGAGAACGTGGATGCTGAGAGCCCGTTGTAAAGCTTTCAGCATCCCTACGGCATCGAGATTCTTATCTGTTCCCCCACAAATAAGAACATAATGCCATGGTAGGCTGGCCGTACTGAAGACCACTGCCTCCGGAATCGTAGCAGCCGAATCATTGATAAATACGAAATTGCCAGTCATCGCGATTTGTTCCTGACGGTGTGGAACACCGCGGAACGATGCCAATGCCTCGGTGATGAGTTTTGATGGTAACGACAATTTGCGACAGATTGCCCATGCCGGTTGAAACCTTGCCTCGATTTTTTTTACACCGGGAATATTCTCTATAGCAATCAATTTATGATTGTTTATGTCGACATTCGCCTTAACCTCATCGTACACCTGAGCGGATAATACGATTAGCTTGCTTTTTGACGAAAGCAGCAGCCACTTGTCTTGCTTATAGGCGTTTATATCGCCGTAGCTGTTGAGATGATCGGGAAAAAGCGACGTGAGCACGACCATTCGGAATTGCGGGAGGCTCTTTCCCATAACCGTATACATATCGCGAATCTGCCATGAAGAAAGTTCGCATACCAGATATTCTGGATTTGATTGTCCTTTGTGCAAACGGGATTGCAATTCGAGTAAAATTGAAAATCCGCTGATCCCCATATTCCCGCATTGAAGGGCTTCATGGCCACCCGTATTCAATACATGGGCGACTGCTGCGGCAGTGGTTGTTTTTCCTTTGGTGCCGGTAATCGCTATGATATGAATATTCTGAACTAATGGAGAAGAAAAGAGAAAGGTAATATCGGTTTCTATTCGTTTAGCAAGTGAGAGAAGTGGATTATTCGCCGGTACCGCCGGATTTTTAATCACTACGTCAGCCCATAAAAAATCTTCTTGCCGGTGTTCCTGGAGGATTGTTTCTGCTCCGAGGCTCTTTAAAATGCCTAAAGGCGTGCCTAAAACCGATTCGCTACGTAAATCGGTAATCCTGACAGCGTCTCCTTGGTCGAGAAAATACTTAGCAGCAGCAAATCCGCCGCCAAGTGTCCCGAGGCCAAAGATGAGAACATTCATCCTTTTTTTCTCCCCATTCTTTGGAATAGTTACATTATAGCGGGCGAGTACATGCACCTCAAGCAACTACGCACCAACCTTCATGAAAAAACCGTAGAATTATTACTACGGTTACATCTTGTCGGTAAAAATTCGTTCCCCCCTTGACCAACTTTACCCAACATCGCATAATGAGCCGTTAGAAAACCCCGTATTCGATTAGTAATCATAAGGAGTGCTATTGTGCCTTGCGGAAGAAAAAGAAAGAAGCATAAGATTGCGACCCATAAGAGGAAGAAAAGACTGAGAAAGAACAGACACAAGAATAAATAATTTGTCTGATACGTGTTTGCTTCCTATAAAACCGCCGGCGCGGCCGGCGGTATCTTTTACATTCATACCATAGCGTTAATTCTCGCGTCGTGCGGGCCTTCGCTACTATTATTGACACGCGGTTTCATACCGTGCTAACGTGTTCTGACCTCTTTATCCACCCTGTGTGGATCATATAGTCCATAAGGAGGAACTATGAGAAATTATGAGTTCACCGTCATCTTCGATTCAAACGAAGAAATGACGGCAAAAGGTCTGGAGTTAATCCTTTCCGAATTTTCCGCCGCAAAAGTCGAAATAATCAAGCAAGACGATATGGGCGTGCGGAATCTGGCATACCTGATCAAGAAACAGGACAAAGGCCACTACTTCTACTTCGAGTTAAAAGCCGACCCGGCAACGATCAACGGCTTCAATAATTCGTTCAAGCTCATGTCTCCCGTCCTAAAGTTCTTGTTCGTAAACAAAGAAAAATAATCAAGACGGGGGCTATGTATGGCAAACGACATCAATAGTGTTGTGCTGGTAGGTCGGCTCACAAGAGACAGCGAACTAAAATTCACCAATAGCGGGACTGCGATATGCCGCTTTTCCATTGCTGTAAACCGTGTAAAGAGGTCGGCAGATCAGCGGGAAGAGGAAGTGAGCTATATCGACATTGTCGTATGGGGAAAACAGGCGGAAGTTCTGAATCCCTATCTGGTGAAGGGTCGCCAAGTGTGCATCAACGGAGAGTTGCGGCAGAGCAGATGGGAGCAGGATGGTCAAAGCAGAAACAGAATTGAAGTTGTCGCCAATAATGTGCAGCTATTGGGAAGTTCTTCCGGACAGGCTTCGAATGCCGACGGAAATGGATATGTCCCGCGAGCGCAGGGCCCGAAAGTCGAGCCGTCAGGCAGTCGCAAGCCGCAGCAGTACGCTCCGGCAATCGAAGACTTTCCCGGACCCGAGCAATTTGATGACGATATCCCGTTTTAGTAGACGGATAGGAGAAAAGAAACAATGCGTGATGATAAGGATATGATGAACGACAGCGGCGATTCGAGGAACGGTGGATTCCGAGATAAGCGCTTCGGCGGTAAGAAAGGTCCGTTTAAGAAGAAAGTATGTAAGTTTTGTACCCAGAATCTGGTAGCGGATTACAAGAATGCTGATTTATTACGCCGGTATGTTACAGAACGCGGAAAAATTTTACCGAGCAGAATTACCGGAAACTGTGCGAAACACCAGCGTGCGCTGACTGCAGAAATCAAACGCGCCCGCGTGCTCGCATATCTACCGTTCGACAAGAAATAATAGGTACGTATGGAACGGCGGGATGTACTGATGATACGCGATGGCGCGTTGGCTGCGGGTCTTTCATTTTTCCTCTATAAGCTGACATCGTCCGCGACCTTCTTCATCATCCCTTTGCTGTTGGCAGCCCCGAGGCTTATCGATGCAAAACGTGCCTTGTTGCCGATCGCGGCAGTATTGATTCTGCTGTTAGGCGACAGCCTGATCGGTTTGAAAGGAGTTTTTGCCGATACGGTTCTCGCAGTTCTGCTGCTTGTCGGATTGTACATGCCGGTCTCGCTGCTCGTCGGAGCGGCCTGCTGGATTGGTTTGGCGAAGCGAAGAATGCTCATCCGGTTTTTGTACGGGAGCATATTTGCTGCCATAGGTGGATTTTTGCTAATCATATGGTTTCGAAGCGGTTCGGAAGCTGCAGGACAAGCTGGCGATTCGCTTAAGAACATGTATGTGGTAATTGCCGATACGTTTATCACATCGGCGCTGCCGGTCGGATTAAACAGCGAGATGCTGTTTACGATTATGGTGGCAATCGTAGAATCGGCATATCTTCCGATATTCATGGTCCAATTCGGACTGTCGGTAATGGCAAGCGAATTGTTCATCCATCGTACGGATTGGGAATATCAAAAGAGAATGTCGAAATGGCGGTTACCGGCAAACGCGGTCTGGGCATTTCTAGGCGGATGGACGATGGTGCTTGCAACCACAGTCATAAAACTGCCTTTATTTGTAGCGACCGCATGGAATCTGGCGTTGACAGTTTCGTTGCTTTACTTCGTTCAGGGTATTTCGATCGTTGCCTATCTCGTCCGTAAGAGAAACGAGCGGATAAGCGCAACACGGATGTTTATCCTGATGTTTGTCACCACGCTGGTTCCCGGCATTAATGTGATTCTGTTCACGGCACTTCCTTTGCTAGGAGTCTCGGAAACATGGATCCGCTATAGAGTTAATGAATAAGGAGAGCATCTATGAAAATCATATTGAACCAGGACGTACAGAACCTCGGAGAAGAGGGAGATGTCGTTGAGGTAAAAAACGGATACGCCCGGAACTTCTTGCTTCCGAATGGGTACGCCGTGTTGTATAATAATGCAAACAAAGCGATGTTTGCCAGTCGGGCTGCGGCCATCGAGAAGCGCAAACAAGAAAAACGCTCTGCTGCTGCTTCGCTGAAAGATCGGCTTGATGCGGTGACGATTACCTTGTCGATGTCTGCTGGCGAATCTGGAAAACTGTTTGGTTCGGTAACGAGCGCGATGGTTCAAGAAGCACTTGCGAAACTCGATATCGAAGTCGACCGCAAGCGGATTGAAGTTGCTTCGCATGCAATCAAGATGGTCGGAACTTTTTCTGTCAAGATCCGTTTGTACGAAAACGAATCGGCTACTGTCAAGCTGGTTGTCGTAAACGAAGCCGAACTGAAGAAAGCAGCTGCAGAGAAAGCCGCTGCAGATAAAGCGACAGCTAAGGCTGCGGCAGCTCAGAAAGTTGAAGAACCGAAGGTTGAAGAACCCGAATACGGTGCCGAAGGCGAACAAGAGCTGGAAGAAGAGACCGAGGAGGAAGCCTAATAGGCTGACATACATTGGCGACACTACTGGCCGGGGGACGAGTTCCTCCCCAAAACGATGAAGCCGAGCGAGCTGTGCTGGGAGCAATCCTGCTCAGTGGCTCGGCGTTCGCCGAAGTAACCGAAATTCTTCGAAAAGACGATTTCTATAAAAACGGGCACCAGTTCCTTTATGATGCCATTCTTTCGTTTCATCAGGAGCATAGTTCTCAAGCAATCGATTTAATTACCATCACCGATTACCTGCGCTCTCGGGATATGCTCGAGCGATGCGGCGGCATGGCGTACATCGCGTCGCTTACCTCTCAAGTTCCAACAACCAGCAATGCCGCATACTATGCCAGGATTGTCAGAGCATTGAGCCTACGTAGAGCAATGCTCGATTTTAGCGGCGAGATGCGTGAACGGGTATTCGATTCTTCACAGGAAATTGCTGCAGTCATCGACGAGTTCGAACAGCGCTTAAGTGATCTGCAAGCCACAAGCGGTTCCTTTGCCGATAAATATCAGGACAGTTCCACACTCGTTACAAAAACTGTAGACAGGATTCAAGAACGCGTCAAGTTTGGCAACCGAGACGGAATCAAGAGCGGTTATGCACAATTAGACGATATGACGGGAGGTTTCCAGCCTTCCGAATTCGTTGTCATCGGTGCGCGTCCTTCAGTTGGAAAAACCGCTTTTGCAATCTCCATGGCCGTAGATATCGCCATTCATAGAAAAATCCCTACCGGTTTCTTTTCAGCTGAAATGACTGCCATGGCAATCATGGAACGTATATTGTCTTCCGAGGCGAATGTCGATGCTAAAAAAATCCGCAACGCGGTGTTGCGAAATCAAGATAATATGGCGATTGTCGACGCAGCCGGAAGAATCTATGAAGGAAAGCTCTACATACAGGACACTCCGAACATAAAGCTCCTCGACTTGCGTTCACAGGCACGACGTATGAAACGCGAACGAGGAATTAAGATCCTGTTCATCGACTACCTAAGCCTTATCAATCCCGAAGCTAGTCCCGGTACTCCTCGGCACGAACAGGTTGCAGAAGTTTCACGTTCGCTCAAGGCACTTGCGCGGGAGCTCGAAATACCAATTGTCGCGCTGGCACAGGTAAACCGCGATGCCGAGGGAAAGGAACCCAATCTTGCCAATCTACGCGATACGGGATCCATCGAACAGGATGCGGACGTCGTGCTTTTACTTCACCGTGATCGTCTGGTAGATCCTACACAGGGCGATTTTAAGAGAGAAGAAGAATCCCCGATTATGCTTAGCGGGTTTCCGGTACAGAAAACGAAGGTAATCGTAGCCAAGCAGCGTAACGGAGAAACAGGTGTAATCACGATGGGATTCCAGAACCAACTGGTTCGATTCGTAGAGCTGGATAGGTCGGAACACTTATAAGAAGAATCGGATATCGCCGATTGAAGCAATAATAAACAACAGTATGATAAAGAGGGCTCCAATCATCTGCAGCCTTGCATACACTCGTGGTTTTACCAGTCTGCCTGCGGCCATTTCGTATATGCCGAGCAGAATCATCCCTCCATCGAGAGCCGGAATCGGTAACAGATTAGCAGCTGCCAAAGAGACGCTCACAATAGATAAGATCCAGCAAATAGTCCGTAGTCCGTTTGCCAGACCTGAACGGATTCCCGTATGTGCCATATCCCCGATCACATAGCTGATTCTCAACGGACCGGCCAATACCTGACCTACATCCAGCAGCCCGAACAGGATGCGGGGTATGGCTGCATAAGTCTCACCGATCATGCCGAAGGTTTCACGTACCGAGAACCCGAGTGCACTGAAAATATTTGAGCCTTCGCGCCAGACGGTTTTTCTTGCCAATCCGAATTGAAGCAATGCGTTCCCTTGTGTATCGTGACCGGGAATAAAATGAATCGAAACAAGTTTTCCTTGGCGATCGACTACCATGTGGATTTCAGAAGGATTATCTACGAGTGTTTCAGCGATGTCGAATGTATTGGACACTAGTTTGTTCTGAACTTCGACGATACGGTCTCCTACGGATAGACCCGCAGCAGATTCTGGTGACAGTAGTTCGACATACGCGACAACCGGCTCGATATAGCTAGCTACCCCGAACACCGGTTTGCGGGCTTTTGAATCATACGCGGGCATGATCGAAATCGTTTCTACCACACCTGAGCGCTCGACACGAAACAGAGCAGATTTGTCTAGCGGCCTTGAAGCTAACACCTGCTGTAGCTGCTGGAAGTCGGTAATCGCAATCCCGTCAACCGATTGAATCGTATCTCCCGTTTGAAGCCCGGCCCTCGAAGCATCGGTGGGAATAAGGCCTTGTATTGATAACAGACGAGGGTAGTCGCTCGTTACGATTATTTTTGCCGGATCTACCTGGGTAGTGTAACCAATCATGAAATACGGCACAAACAGGACAATCGCGAGCAATACGTTTGCCAAAGGACCTCCAACATACGTAAAGATACGCTTAAGCGGATGTGCTTTGAACAGCGAGCCGTCTTCCAATGCTCCGTATGAATCATCTTTGGATGCAATTGCCCGTTCGAGATCTTTGCTTCCTTTCAGTCGGCAGTAGCCTCCAAGCGGGAACAGGTTGATGCGGTATTCCGTTTTCCCTCTTTTCCATCTTTTTAGCGCTTTTCCCCAACCGATGGCAAAGACCTCGACTTCGATGTTCATGATTTTTGCTGCAAAGAAATGCCCGGTTTCGTGAACCAGCACCATAATGCCTATCCCGATAAATCCTATGATAAACGATACGGCAGTATTCATTCGCTAGACTCCAATAAAAGCATCTGCTTCCGATTCGGTAATCTCGCGCACATGCCTGGAACAAGCCGTTATCGATTCGACAGAAAGACAGCGGTGACTCCAGTCGTAATCTAAAACGCGTTCGACTATCTTTGAAATTGCAGGAAACCTGATAGTGCCGCCTAAAAACAGATCGACAGCATATTCGTTGGCTATGGTGAATGCGATAGGGTAGGAATTACCGAGATCTATACATCGCTTTGCAT
Source organism: Spirochaetales bacterium (assembly GCA_012729295.1). Classification (GTDB taxonomy): domain Bacteria; phylum Spirochaetota; class Spirochaetia; order Sphaerochaetales; family Sphaerochaetaceae; genus JAAYDK01. Next base: position 32,474 of record JAAYDK010000153.1, read on the forward strand.
ACGTTACCATCGGAAAACGCCCCTGATCCAACGTAGAGAAGGAAAGAGACAGGTCATGTAAATCCAAAGGCATAATTACATCTTTGAGCAAAGGCAGGTCTCGACCGAGGGCCATCATGATGGGATGTACCATGTCAGGTCTCGATATCTGACCATATAACGCACCATCGACTGTCCTGATAAGCGAGTGAACAATGCTTTGGGGATGAATTACTACTTCAATACAATCGCTTGGAATTCCAAACAAAATTGCTGCCTCGATTAGCTCGAGTCCCTTATTGGCTAAAGTCGCCGAGTCGATACTGATTTTTTTCCCCATGCTCCAAGTAGGATGAGACAATGCTTGTTCAATAGTAATCGAATCGAATTTTGATGCTTCCAAGGTCCTGAACGGACCGCCTGAGGCTGTGAGAACAAGGGTTTTGACAGCTTGTTTTCCATGAGCCCTGATTAAAGCGTCCAAAGCTGCATGTTCCGAATCGACCGGTATGATACGCACATCGTTGCGTTTTGCAGCGTCGAGTATCAAATTGCCTGCCATTACGATACTTTCTTTATTCGCCAAAGCCACGTCTTTATGCGATTCTATGGCTGCAAATGTGGCTTCGAGTCCTGCAGTCCCCATAATCGCATTCAAAACGACATCAGCTTCAGTATCGCGTATCATATCGAGCAATCCCTGTGCACCGCGATACACTCTCACATCTTGGGTCATCGGTTCACACAAGTCATCGCTGCTGATACATATCGCTTTCAACGGCCATTGCCGTGCAACTGCGTAGCCGGCTTCTACGTTGTGATGAACCGAAACGGCAACTAGTTCAAACAGGTCGCTAAAACGGCTCAATCCTCTAAGCGCACTCGTACCGATCGAACCGGAACAGCCGAGAATCATTACTTTTCGTTTTTTATTGGTCATACACTCAAGCCCCATGGCTCACAATGAAAAGAGGGTAGTGAAAAACATGTAGAAAGGAGCGGTAATTAATAATGAATCGATCGAATCGAGCAATCCTCCCCGACCCATCATAATCGTTCCCGAATCTTTTTTGCCGGCGCTTCGTTTGAATGTAGACTCGATGAGATCGCCGAGTATCGAAGCCAATGAAGAGACAAGCCCGATTACTAAGGCTTCCCACCAGGTAAATAATGCATGCATGGACGGTACGAATCTGACAAAGAGCAATCCGAGAATCATCGCGGAGATTGTGCCGCCGATAAACCCCGCCATACTTTTATTCGGACTTACTTCTACGATATTTCGGTTAGTCTTGCCGAAACTCATACCGAATACATATGCGAATACATCATTTGCGAACACAAGCAGGAATAAGAGTAGCAACAATTCAGTCGCATGCTCGAACGAAAGAATTCTAACGAGAAAAAGTGCGAAAAAACCGGGATATATGATAAGAAAGAGTGTTCTTGATATCCGATGCATCGATAGTTTGAAATGATCGCGCTCTCCTCGTTTGATTTCTATGGTAAACGAGAGGGCAATAAGGACGAAAAGGATGGATTCGGCAATCGGGATACTGAAATCAAGCGCCATCTCAATGTATTCTGCAGCGGGCAGGAAAGCAGGTAGCCAAAAAGGAATGAGAGGCTTTTCTTCTCCGGAAAATGCAAGCGTTTTCACTTCATACGATCCGTATGCCGTGACCACGACTGCGAGTATTGCAAATGCTAGATGTTGGTAATGGGGAAGAAAATAAATCAGTGCAAAGAGCGC